>NZ_JAKSYF010000145.1:0-111269 GCF_022829745.1 Methylobacterium sp. E-016 | reverse complement strand
CGGCGACGAGTTCACCCAGGCGATCGTCACCCTCAACCTCGCGCGCGAGGCCGGCGTCGAGCGGGTCGTCTACCTGTCGGTGTTCGGGGCCGACCGCGCCGTCGAGGTGCCGCACTTCGCGGTGAAGTTCGGGGCCGAGCGCATGCTGCGGCAGATGGGCTTCGGCGCCACGATCCTGCGCCCGACCTACTTCATCGACAACGAGGCGATGATCCGGGACGTGATCGTGGACCACGCGGTCTACCCGATGCCGATCGGCGGCAAGGGCGTCGCCATGGTCGACGCGCGCGACATCGCCGAGATCGCCGCGATCGCGCTGATCCGCCGCGACGCGGCGCCGGGCCCGCTGCCGGTCGAGACCATCAACCTCGTCGGGCCGGACACGCTCACCGGCGCAGGCCTCGCCGCGATCTGGAGCGCGGTGCTCGGCCGCCCGGTCGCCTACGGCGGCGACGATCCGAGCGGGTTCGAGCAGGCCATGGCCGGCACCATGCCGCGGTGGATGGCCTACGAGATGCGCCTGATGGCCGAGCGCTTCGTCGGCGACGGCATGATCCCGGAGGCCGGCGACCGCGAGCGGCTGACCGCGATCCTGGGCCGCCCGCTGCACGCCTACCGCGACGCCGCCGCCGCCCTCGCCGGTCCGGCCGCGCGGGCCGCCGGCTGAGCGGCCGGCTCACGGCGCGCGATAGGCCGATCCGTCGCCGGCGGTCGCCGGGTGGTCGACGTAGCGGCCGTGCCGGGGCACCGCGACGGTCTCGAAGTCCCGCGCCAGGACGTCGAGGCCGCGGCGCATCTCCGCGCCTTCCAGGGCGCGGCCGTGGCCGGTGACGACGCGCTCGGGCTGCAGGGCGGCGAGGCTGCGGACCGAGGCGGCGGCGGCGGGCCAGTCGATCGTCAGGTACATCGGCGGCCCGTGGATCTCGAGCTCCTGGACCGCGACCGCGTAGATCGATTCCTGCGCCGTCGTCACGAAGGCGTCCCCGGCGATCAAGGACCGGTCGCCCGGGCGCCAGAGCGAGACGTGGCCGGGGCTGTGGCCGGGGGTGTGGATCCAGCGCCAGCCCGGCATCGGCGGCACCGTCCCGTCCTCCGGCAGGGTGACGAGGCGGCTGGCCACATCGACCGGCTTCGTCGGGTAGAACGGCGACAGCAGCGCCAGCGCGCCGCCGCCGACATTCGGATCGGGCCGCGGGTAGGCGGCGCTGCCGTCGAGGTAGGGCCGCTCCAGCGCGTGGGCGTAGACGGGCGCGTCCCATTCCGCGGCCAGATCCTCCAGCACCCCGACATGGTCGAAATGCCCGTGGGTGAGGACGATGGCCGCAGGGCGGGCGCCCGGGCCGAAGCGTGCCTCGGCCGCGCCCTGGATCAGGCCCTTCGTGCCGGGAATGCCGGCATCGACCAGCACCCAGCCGCGATCCCCGGCGCCGGGCGTGCCGACGAAGACCACGTTGACCATCATCAGGCGGCGATAGGCGAGATCGCCGGCGAGCGTCCTTGTGCCGTCCTCGGCGGCCTTGTCCGCCTGCGCCTCCGGGTCGACCGAAACCTGCTGGACCATGGCCGCGCGTCCTTTCGATGGGGGGCGATGACCGCCCGCGTGCCGACGCGGATCCGATCGGCCACGCATCTCGCCGACCGTATCATTTGCCGGCAAATCAGATATTTTCCGCCGGCAAGGTTCTCGGCATGCCGCGCGACCCGGAGGCGTCGCCGGACCAGGGCCGCAGGGCCTCGGGAGTCCGGAAATCGTGCGGGACCGCGAAGTCGGCCGCCGCCCCGCGCATGGCCTGCGGCGGACGGGGGAAGCCGCTGCGGCCGCCGTAGTCGAAGGCACCGGGCCGGGAGAGGCGCTTGGCGGCGATCAGCCCCTGGGCACAGACGACGTCGAGCACCGTCACGCCCGCCACCGCCGCCGTCGCGGCGACACGGTTGGCCCTCTGCCCACGATCGCCCTCGAAGCCCTGGGCCAGGGTCGCGAGGTCGAGGGCGTCGCCGACGACGCGGCCCAGGATCCACGGCGCCGGATCGTGGCTCGTCAGGATGGCGACGCCGGTCGCGACCTCGCGCACGCCGTAGCTGCGCACCAGCGTCTCCCGGCCCTCGAGGCCGAGGGTCCGGCACAGGCCCCGCGCCGCCGCCAGCTCCAGCAGCCCGAGGCCGATCGAGAACCAGCCGAGGCCGCGCGCGAGCGCGTGGCGGCCGGTCCGCGCGCCGCGGCCGGGCGCCGGGCGCGTCGGGGGGGAGGGACGCGTTCCACTCATGGCCGGATCACCACCTTGATGCAGCCGTCCTGCTTGTCGCGGAAGGTGCGGTACATCTCGGGGCCGTCCTCCAAGCCGACCGTGTGGGTGATGACGAAGGACGGGTCGATCTGCCCCTCCTCGATCCGGCGCAGCAGGTCGTCGGTCCAGCGCTTCACGTGCGTCTGCCCGGTGCGGACGGTCAGCCCCTTGTTCATCAGCGCGCCGATCGGGAACTTGTCGATCAGGCCGCCATAGACGCCCGGCACCGAGAGGATCCCGGCCGGCCGGTAGACCATGATCATCTGGCGCAGGACGTGGGCGCGGTCGGTCTCCAGCATCATCGCCTGCTTGGCCCGGTCGTAGACCGCGTCGACCGCGCCGAGCGCGTGCGCCTCGAGCCCGACGGCGTCGATGCACTTCTCCGGCCCGCGGCCGTCGGTCATGTCGTTGAGCCGGGCGACGATGTTCGATTCGGCGTGGTAGTCGAGCACCTCGGCGCCGCCGGCCCGCGCCATCGCGAGGCGCTCGGGCACCCGGTCGATGGCGATCACGCGCTTGGCCCCGAGCAGGATCGCGGAGCGGATCGCCATCTGCCCGACCGGCCCGCAGCCCCAGATCGCGACCGTGTCCTCCGGCTGGATGTCGCACTGGACCGCGCCCTGCCATCCCGTCGGGAAGATGTCGGACAGGAACAGCAGCCGCTCGTCGGGGATGCCGTCCGGCACCTTGATGTGGGTCGAGTCGGCGAACGGCACGCGCAGATACTCGGCCTGGCCGCCGGCATAGCCGCCGGTCAGGTGGGTGTAGCCGAACAGGCCCGCCGTGGTGTGGCCGAAGGCGGCGTCGCCGAGCGCCTTGTTGCGGTTGGTGCGCTCGCAGACCGAGAAGTTGCCGCGCCGGCATTGCGGGCACTGGCCGCAGGTGATCGTGAACGGGACGACGATCCGGTCGCCCACCTTCAGCGCGGTGTTGTCCTTCCCCACCGCGACCACCTCGCCCATGGTCTCGTGGCCCATGATGTCGCCCGCCTTCATGCCGGGCATGAAGTGGTCGTAGAGGTGCAGGTCGGAGCCGCAGATCGCGCAGCTCGTGACCTTGATGATCGCGTCGCGCCCGTCCTCGATCGTCGGATCGGGAACCGTGTCGCAGCGGATGTCGGTGGTGCCGTGCCAGACGAGGGCCTTCATGGTGCGAAGCTCCCGGCCGCCGCTCGGACGATGCGGCGCATACGGGAGCAACTGCGGTCCCCGGGGTTGGTTCTGTCGGGTTTCGGACCGAACCGGGCGGGCGGCTGGCGAGATACGGGCGGCGGGCCGACGTTTTCGTGCCGGCTCCGGCGACCGAGGCGGACGGGCTTCGGATGCCGCGGCGACCGGGGCGGGTCACGCTTCCTCTCCGGGCTCGGACCTCATCCTGAGGCGCCGCGCGAGCGGCCTCGAAGGAGCCCTCACGGGATCTCGCGCGCGCTGGGGAACTCCTTCGAGGCTTCCGCTTCGCGCAAGCACCTCAGGATGCGGATGCGGGTGGGATCGGGGATCGAACGGGGCCGCACGCCCTGCCGGGCAATGGCGAAGCTGTTACCGGAAACCTGCTCTCCCAAAACACCGCCCGCACCGGCGCGGCCGTGCCTACGCCGCCGCTTCGTCCGGGTCCGCCCGCGCGGTGAGCCGGTAGAACACGGCGAGGCCGCACCCGAACACGGCCGCGCCGAGCCAGGTCGCGTAAGGGGCGAAACCCGGCCCGACGAGGGCGAGGGACGCGCTGCGCCCGGCCAGGGTGTCGGCGACGGCCAGGATCACGCCGACGAAGCTCTCGCCGACCAGGAATCCGGAGGCGAGGAGGACGCCGCGGCGGCGCGCGGTCTCGGTCGCCGCGCCGGCATCGTCCCCTTGCGCCGCGGCGCGTGCCCGGATCGTCCGCTCGGCGAGCCAGCCGAGGACGCCGCCGACCGCGATCGTCATCTCGACCGAGAGCGGCAGGTACATGCCGATGCCGACGGTGAGGGCGGGGAAGGTGAGGTCGCGCCGCCGCAGCCACGCCTCGACCGCGACCAGCACGGCCCCGAGCCCGGCGCCGATCAGCACCATCGTCCACGGCAGGGTGCCGTGGACGATGCCGCCGGCGATCTGCGAGGTCAGCGCCGCCTGGGGGGCGGGCATGGCGTTGGCCGCCTCCATGCCCTCGCGCGGCAGGGCGCCGACGAAGCCGTAGGCCTCGTAGAGCAGGGACAGCAGCGGCCCGATGACGGCGGCGCCGACCGCGACGCCGATCAGCAGCACCACCTGCTGGCGCCAGGGCGTGGCGTCGACGAGCTGGCCGGTCTTCAGGTCCTGGAGGTTGTCGTTGGCGATCGAGGCCATCGTGACGATGACCGCGGCCACGAGCAGCGCCATCGCGATGACGAAGCGGTCGCCATCCGGTCCGGCGGAGCGGCCGACCAGCAGCGGCAGCAGCACCGCCGCGGCCATGGCGGTGAGGATGCCGATGCCGGAGATCGGGCTCGAGGACGAGCCGAGGAGGCCGGCCAGATAGCCGCAGGTGGCGGCCATCAGGAAGCCGAACAGCACCGCGAACACGGTCGCGGCTGCGACGAGCCCGTACAGCCCGCCGCCGAGCTCGGCGCCCGATGCGAAGCCGGCGAACAGCCATGCCAGCGGCAGGGTCAGCGCCAGCACCGCGGCGCCGACCCAGGTGATCGGCAGGTCGCGCTCGGCCCGCGGATGGTCCGGGCCGGGCAGCCGCGAGCCGCTGGTCCGGACCGAGGCCAGGGCGGTGGCGATGCTGCCGAGGATCGGGCGGGCGAGCGACCCGACGGTCCAGAGGCCCCCGACCGCGATGATGCCCGCCCCGATCAGGCGGACCTGCCCGGACCACACCGCCTCGGCCATCTCCGACGGCGAAGCGCCCTCCCCCTGCCCGAGCGCGGTCAGCAGCGGCACGGCGACGCCCCAGGCGATCGCGACGCCGGTGAGCAGCGCCAGGCACGCGCCGATCCCGACGAGGTAGCCGACGCCGACGAGCGCCAGGGAGAAGCCGGTGCCGAGGCGGAACACCGCGCTCCCCGCCGCGAGCGTTCCGTGCATCCCCTCGGCCAGCAGCCGGAACCCGGTGGTCGCGAGCCCGATCGCGCCCGCGCCGGCGGCCGCGCCGAGGAGATCGCGCAGGCCCTTCGCGCCGGCCTCGCCCTCGCCGGTGCGCAGCACCTCGGCGGCGGCGACGCCCTCTGGGTAGGGCAGGCCCGCGCGGGTGACGAGCGCGCGCCGGAGCGGGATCGAGAACGCGACGCCGAGCAGGCCGCCCAGGGCGCAGACCGCGCTGGTCTGCCAGAACGGGAAGCCGTGCCAATGCCCGATCAGCACCAGGCCGGGCAGGATCAGGATGACGTTGCACAGCGTGCCGGCGGCGGAGGCCTGCGTCTGCACGATGTTGTTCTCGAGGATGCTCGAGCCGCCGAGCAGCCGCAGGCAGCCCATCGAGATCATCGCCGCCGGGATCGAGGACGAGAACGTCATCCCGGTCTTCAGGCCCATGTAGACGTTGGCGGCGATGAACACGACCGTGATCGCGGCGCCGAGCGCGATCCCGCGCGGGGTGATCTCCCGCGCACGCGGCGCGCCTTTGCGTGCACGCGGTGCATCCTGGCTTCCACGCGGTGCATCCTGGGCCTTCGTCACCTGGTTCGCCGCGTCCATCGTGCCCCCGGTCCCGGCCGTCCCGCGCGACATCGACGCGTCGTCCCGAGCGAAACCCGAGCGGCAGGGCGTTTTCTCCCGCCGCGACGCTTTGCCGTCGCGGCCCGGCATGGACGGGATCTGCATTCGCCGCGCCGGGCGCGTCCCACGACGATCCTCGCAAGGCTCGCCGCGCGACGGCCGTTCGCGTCGACCTCGGCTAGTCTGTCGATCGATGCGACGGGCCGAACCATAACCTGCGTTAAGCTTGATTTTTGTCGGCCGCGTCGCGGAACAAGGAATTCGAGCCGAGGTTTCCCCGGCAGATCGGCGGGCTCGGGCCCGATGGGCGCTCCGCCCCGCCGCGCTTCGACACACACAGCCGGGCCTCGGACGGTCGCCGCGCGGGACGCGACGCGGCACGCCCGAGCGATCGTGACAGGTGCGCATGGATCTCCCCACGGACGATGCCAGCCCCCCGCTGGCCGAGCGCTTCCGCGCCTTCCTTCAGACCCCATCCTTCCCTCGCGTCGGCGCCGAGCCCGCCCCCACGCGCGGGCCGATCCGGTCCGTCGTCGGCCGCGACCGGGCGCGCCCGGCGCCGTTTCAGGGCCTCCGGGCGATCTCCGGCCAGCCGGGCACGCCGTCGGAGGAGGGCTTCGCGGCGGCCCATGAGCGCGGGCGCCGCGCCGCGGAGCCGGCGCGATGACCGGCCGGCCCGACCCGAACCCCGCCCTGATCGCCCTGGTCGAGCGACTGCGCGCCCTCGGCTACAGCTTCACCACCGTGACGCCCGCCACCCATGCCCGCGTCAACGCCCGCCCGCAGGCGGCGCGGGCCCGCAATCTGCGCGACGTGTTCGGCTGGAGCCGCCCCTTCGCCGAGGACCTGCTGCCGGCCGACCTCTTCGCGGCGATGCACGCGGCCGGCGTGCTGGTGCGGGACGGCGACGCCTGGCGCTCGGCGATCCGGGTGTCGAGCCTCGACGGCGAGCTGTTCGTCCATTCCGCCTATCCGCCGAGCACGACCGACGTGGTGTTCTTCGGCCCCGACACCACCCGCTTCGTCGCGGCCGTGGTCGATCACCTCGCGCACCGTGCCGCGCCGGTCCGCCGAGCGGTCGACATCGGCTGCGGATCGGGCGCGGCCGGCATCGCCATCGCCAAGCGCGCGCCCGACGCCGAGATCGCGCTCGTCGACATCAACGACGCGGCGCTCGCGGCCGCCGCCACCAACAGCCGGCTCGCGGGCGTCCACGGCACGGTGCCGCGCCGCAGCGACCTCCTCGCGGACGTCGCGGGCGCCTTCGACCTCGTCGTCTCGAACCCGCCCTTCATGCTCGACCGCGCCGGGCGGACCTACCGCGACGGCGGCGGGACCTACGGCGAGGGCCTGTCGCTCGCCGTGGTCGAGGCCGCCCGCACCCGCCTCGCCCCCGGCGGCAGCCTGGTGCTGTTCACCGGCTCGGCGATCGTGGACGGCGCCGACCCGTTCCGGCGGGCCGCGACCGCCGCCTGCGAGGCCGCGGGGCTGGGCTGGACCTATCGCGAGCTCGACCCGGATGCCTACGGCGAGGAGCTCGACGCGCCGGCCTATGCCGAGGCGGAGCGCATCGCCCTCGTCGTGCTCACCGTAACCCGCGGGGCGCCGCGATGACGCGGGCGGACATCGCGGAGCGGGACGCGTTCCGGCGGGACGTGCTCGCCGGCCTGTCCGAGGTGCCGAAGCGCCTGCCGGGCAAGTACCTGTGGGACGAGGCCGGCTCGATCCTGTTCGACCGGATCTGCGACAGCCCCGACTACTATCCGACCCGGCGCGAGATGGCGCTGCTGCCCGCGATCGTGCCGGAGCTCGCCGCCCTCGTCGGAGCGGGCGCGACGATCGTCGAGTACGGCAGCGGCGCGAGCCGCAAGATCCGCACGCTGCTCGACGGCCTCGACCGGCCGCGCCGCTACGTGGCGATCGACATCTCGCGCGCCTACCTCGAGACCTCGGTCGGCACGCTGGCGCGGGACTATCCCGGCATCGCGATGATCCCGGTCGGCGCCGACTACGCCGCGCCGATCCGGCTTCCGGTCGACCTCGGCGGCGGGCCGGTGCTCGGGTTCTTCCCCGGCACCAGCATCGGCAACCTCGCGCCGGCCGAGGCGGAGGCTTTCCTGGCGCGGGCCCGCGACACGCTCGGGCCGAGCCATCTCCTGGTCGGCGCCGACCCGACGCAGGACGCGGACCGGCTGCGGCGGGTCTATGGCGGCTGCGACGGCCTGATGCCGGCCTTGCACCTGAACTACCTGACGCGCCTGAACCGGGAGCTCGGCGCCGGCATCGACCGCGACGCCTTCCGCCACGCGGTCCGCATCCTGCACGATCCGCTGCGGGTCGAGGCCCATCTCGTCGCCGACCGTGCCGACACCTGGCGCTTCGGGACGGACGCGATCCGGTTTGCGGCCGGCGAGAGCGTCCGCACCGACATCTCGCACAAGCATGCGCCGGAGGCGTTCCAGGCGATGGCGGCGCGGGCCGGCTGGACGCCGAAGCGCCTCTGGCTCGACCCGGAGGGCCTGTTCAGCCTGCACCTCCTGAGCCGCTGACGCGTGCCGCCCCGCCCTTCGCCGGATCGGACATGGCAGGATCGAGCATGGCGGGATCGCGGGCGGGCCACGCGCTGGCTTCGCTGTCCGGCCGCGACCGGGCGATCATCGCCCGGACCTGCTCGACCACGGCGCGGGCCGCCGCCCGCTGCAGCCGCGCTTCCTCCCGCGCCGCGCGCGATCGCGCGATCACGTCCTGAGACTCGGCGATCACGGCATCCGCGGAATCGGGTTCGGGCACATCGCGCATGAAGCGGGTCTATTCGACCCGGAAAAATCCGCAACCACCTAGGTTAAGTGCAACCGAATTCCATCAAGACTGTGTCGATTTTACAGCGACGGCTCGAATATAATCGAGAACGCCCCGGCGCTCGCGTGCATCTTCGAGAGCCGCCCAGAACGACAGCAAGTCGGCCGTTTCACCGGTCGGGTTCGATTTGGCATCGAAGAAGTCGTCGACCGGACAGTCGAGAGCCTCGGCGATCTTGGCGATCATCGCTTCGTTGCTGTGGCCGGCCCCGCCGATATTTGAATTTTGCATACTTTGATGCCCGGTTGACCTATGTTATTGTCCGGCCCGGACCAGCGATCTATCGGGGAACGGGGGCGTGGCATCGATTGCGCGCAACTTTTGCTCAAATCGATGCGAGGGTCAACGTGACGACGGACAAGCTCGACCGCATGGCCGAGGTCTGCCTCGAAGCGCATGCCCTGATCGATGCCGGCGGCACGCCGGCGATGCGGGCGATGATCCGGCTCCTGCTGCTTCAGATCGGCCGGGAGATGGCCCGCCGCCAGGCCGAGCCGCGGGGGAAGCCCCAGGAGCATTGAGGCGGCGCCGCGGGGAAGACGGTCGGATCTCCCGCGCAAGCAGGAAGCCGACATCCCAGCACCCGAGGTCGCGTCGGACGAAGCCGTTCCGGCATCAGATCGCGTGGGCCGGATGCGCCGTGCCCCCTGCCACCTTACCTTCCAGCACAGCCGCGCCGAACCGCTCGCGGGTCCCCTCTCCCGGACGGAAGAGGGGGCCGCGGCGGTGCTTCGCGCGACCGAGCCGGCGACGTGGGGTCCGGCCGCCGTCACCCCACCCCGAACGACCGGTGCGCGGCGGCGCAGCAGCGCGGCGATCCCGAAGATGCAACGCATCCTGGCGCGAAGGGCAACGTCACGGGCGCCTCGCGGCGCCCCTCGCCCGCCGACGCGAAACCGCCGAGATCCGTTCCGCCGGCAGCATCCCCGACGCCGGCCACGACGAAAAACGCCCCGGCCGGCGGCCGGGGCGCTCCCACGCTCTGCGACGGCGCGGTTTACGCCGCCTTCTGGACCTCGGCCGGGACCTCGGTGGCCGCCCCCTCGATCGCCGGCGCGCGACTCTTGCCGCCGATGGCGATCTCGATGCGGCGCGGCTTCTTCGCCTCCGGGATCTCGCGGACGAGATCGACGTGGAGGAGGCCGTTCTCCAGCGCCGCACCCGTCACTTGGACGTAGTCGGCGAGCTGGAACCGGCGCTCGAAGCCGCGGGCGGCGATGCCCTGGTGCAGCACCTCGGCGCGACGCTCGGGATCGGGCTTGCGCTCGCCCTTCACGGTCAGCGCGTTCTCCCGCACCTCGATCGACAGGTCGGCCTCGGTGAAGCCGGCCACGGCCACCGTCACGCGGTAGGCGTTCTCGGCGGTGCGCTCGATGTTGTAGGGCGGGTAGGTCGGGACCGCGTCGGACGCCACGAACTGGTCGAGGGCCGAGAACAGGCGGTCGAAGCCGACGGTGGAACGGTAGAGGGGAGCGAGATCGAACTGACGCATAGGACACATCCTCCGTGGAGCAACATGCAGGTTTGAGTCTATGGTCCGCCGCGTGGGCCGGACCGGGCTCGTACCGCCTGACGGCCGGTACGATCGTGATATTGGAGGGGGGCGAGGTGCGTTCAAGACCCGGCCGGACGACGGGAACGATGCGGCAGGACGCCGCACTTCTGAGCCTGCACGACACGCCCGG
The DNA here is from genome assembly GCF_022829745.1 of Methylobacterium sp. E-016. Classification (NCBI taxonomy): domain Bacteria; kingdom Pseudomonadati; phylum Pseudomonadota; class Alphaproteobacteria; order Hyphomicrobiales; family Methylobacteriaceae; genus Methylobacterium; species Methylobacterium sp. E-016. The sequence continues at coordinate 100,766 of NZ_JAKSYF010000145.1, read as the reverse complement.
AAACCCGGTTCCCCCCGGCGCCGTGGTGATGGCGGTCGGCACCGCGGACGACTGCACCCTGCGGGCGGCGCGCTGGGCCGCGACGACGCGGACCTGCAAGGGCACGGTCTGCCTGCTCCAGGGCCGGGCCGAGTTCATCGAGAAGTACTACGAGACCATCCGCGAGCTGCGCGCCCGGGGCTTCGCCGTCGTCGCCTTCGACTGGCGCGGGCAAGGGGCGTCGGACCGGCGGGTCGACGACCCGCACAAGGGCCACGTCGCCGCCTTCGACGATTACCGCCGCGACCTGCTGGCGATCCGCGACGCGGTGCTGGTGCCGTTCATGCCCGATCCGCATGTCTGCCTCGCCCACTCGATGGGCGGCTGCGTCGCGCTGACCGGGGCGCTGGACGGCTGGCTGCCGTTCCGGCGGATCGTCACCGTGGCGCCGATGCTGTCGATCCGGATGGTGCGCTCGCCCGCCTTCGCCTCGGTCGCGACGCGGCTGCTGCAGCGCCTCGGCCTCGGCAGCCGCTACGTGCCCGGCGGCGGCCCGGTCTCGATCGCGACGAAGCCCTACCCGAACAACCGGCTGACCCGGGACCCGGCGCGCTACGCCCGCAACGCGGCCGCCGCGCTCGCGGTCGGCGCGGGCGCCGTCGGCGACCCGACCATCGCCTGGACGGCGGAGGCCTTCCGCGCGGTGGCGCGCCTGCGCGACCCGCGCGTGCCGCCGCGGATCGCGACCCCGACGCTGATCCTCGCCGCCGGCTCCGACCCGGTCTGCGGCACGCCCGCGGCCGAGCGCTTCGCCGCCCGCCTCAAGGCCGGCCACATCCTGGTGCTGCCCGACGCCCGCCACGAGATCCTCTCCGAGCGCGACGCGATCCGCGCCGACTTCTGGGCCGCCTTCGACGCCTTCGTGCCGGGCTCGACCGTGCGGGAGACGAAGACGGAGCGGGAGCGACTGGCGACCGCGTGAGGCTGCGCGCGGGCGGGGCGCCGGTCGCGACGCGAGGCCGGCCGTCGCCGCTTCCCGATGCGGCCGTTCCATGGCCGTCCGACGGCTTCGGGTCGGGGTGGTCGGCGGTCCCGCAGAGTTCGCCATGATCCGCCGTCGAAGGACCGGATCGGGCACATCCGTTCCGGGACACCGCGCCACGACCGGCCTTCGACCGCCCCCTATCGGCGAGGGATCTCGAACGTCTCCCAATCGTGTACGACGGTACAGCTCACGGCGAGCGCGTCGTCCGTCGTCGCCGCGCCATCCATGCCGTGCCGCCGAGCGAGGCGCGCGCACTTGTCCAGGGCGCTTCGCGCGACGTTTTCGGGTACGTCGAGGGCGAGGCTGGTCGCGCGCTCGAGCGTTCGGCCGAACTCCCCCATGTCGGTGCCGAAGCCCGCATCCCCCGATACCATCGAGGGCTGCCCGTCTGCGCATTCCAGCGTGTAGTGAAAGGTCCGGCGGCCGCGCTTGATGGTAATGACCGGACCCGTCCGGATCGCGTACGCGTTTCCGACCTCGGTCGCGATGCGTTGAGCTGCGTCGTCACAGGCGTCGGCCAGGGCCGGTGCGGCCGCGATGACGAGCAGGAGGGGCAGGCGTTTCATCGTTGGCCGCCATCGTGAAAGGCCGGGTTGCAGCGGTTTGGCGGCGCAGGATCGCAAACGCCTGGGATCACCAGACGGCGCGGATTGCGCACGTCCCCAGCCTGTCGGCTTGGCTCTGCTTCGTTGGGGGCAGCATGGGCCCGTCGAGCGCCAACCCGACGCCTGTCGCGGAACGCCGACACCGGCCCCTCCGTGCGCCGGCCGCTCAGAAGCGCGCGCCACCGGGGAAGCTGAACACCGGCATCGAGTCTTGCCGCACGTCGCGCACGTCGGGCGCCATGCCGGTGCGCCCGTCCTGCTTCGCCACGTTGCCGGGCGGGGCCTCCATCGGCTTGCGGTCCTGGGCGCCGATCTCGGCGGACCCGGCCGCGTCCCGGGGTTTTCCAGGCGTGTCGTCGGCCCGGGCCAAGGCTCCGAAGGCCAGGAGACCGGCGGCCGCGAGCAGGATGCGGGATCCGACCATCATGCGCGTGAAACCTTCCGACGTTGCAAGCCGGGCTCCCGAATCCCTCGGTACCCCGCTTAGGCAAATAATCTTATCGGTTGCCGTCCGCGCGGTCCAGCGCCGGGCGCGGCCTCAGGCCTCGACCCGCGCGCTCGCCAGGATCGCCACGCCGCAGGCGATGACCGCGATGCCGGCGATCATCGGCAGGGTCACCGGCTCGCCGAACAGCAGCGCGCCGCCGAGCGCGGCGCCGACCATGCCGACGCCGGCCCAGATCGCGTAGACGACGCCGATCGGCAGCATGTCCATGCTCGAGGACATCAGCCACAGGGCCGTGCCGTAGCCGAGCGCGACGATCAGGGTGGGGACCGGCCGGGTCAGGCCGTCGGCCGCCTTCAGCGCCAGGGTCGCGGAGATCTCGGCGCCGATCGCGATCGCCAGCGTCAGGTAGGGGCTCATGCGCTGGCCGCCAGCGCGGTGCCGGCCGCGTCTTCCGGCACCGGGGGCGGCACGGCGAACATCTCGATGTCGTCGGCGAACTGCTCGACGATCGTCGCCGCGTTCGCCAGGCACACCGGCAGGTAGGCCGGCAGCCGCGGCGCCGGCGCGAACCCCTCGGCGAGCAGGCGGTCGTTGGCGAAGGTCACGTCGAGGGCGCAGAACGCGTAGTAGGCGCGCACCGCGCGGAGCATCGCCTGCTTCAGCGGCCCGTCGAGGCCGAACACCTCGGCGAAGCGCCGGCGCAGCACGGTGCGGTCGGCGGCGAGGTCGAACGGCCGGAAGGCGCGCACGCCGTCGCTCGGCTCGGCCGCCTCGAAGGCGGCGATGACCTCGGCCCAGGTGGTGCGGCCGCTCATGCCGGCCGAGAGGTGGTAGAGGTCGTGCCGGAGCGTCGGCTTGGTCAGGAGCCCGACCAGCATCTCGGCGACCCAGTCGGCCGGGACGACGTCGACGTGGCTCTCGGGCGCGCAGGGCAGCATGCGCAGGGCGTCGGCGGCGCGCAGCACCCAGAGGATGCTCGAGCTCGGGCCCGCGCCGAGGCTGGCATGGCCGACGACGATCGAGGGCCGGGCGACGACGATCGGCAGGTCGGGGAACCGCGCCGCCAGCGAGGTCTCGGTCGCGGCCTTGGACACGGTGTAGGCGACGATGTGCCGGGCCTCGGCCGCCGGGTAGTCGGTCTCGGCGACGATCGCCGCGGCGTCGGCGCCGCAGATCATCGCGGTGCCGACGTGCAGGAACCGCCGGAGCTTCGGCATCGCCTGCGCCCGCCGCGCCAGCGCCAGGGTGCCGTCGTGGTTGGTGCGGTAGACCCGCTCGTCGCCCCACCACGAGGTGTCGGCGGCCAGGTGCAGCACGTGGGTGCAGTCGTCGAGGCGCGGATCGCGGTCGAGGTCGGCCCGGGTGAAGTCGCCGGGGACGACCTCGACCTTGCGGGCGAGGCGCTGGGCGGTGAAGGCGTCGGTGAACCGGGCGAGCCGCGCCGCGATCCGCTGGCGGCCCTGCTCGACGCCGGCGCAGCGCACGAGGCAGACCCAGGTGGCGTCGTCGCCCGCCTCGAGCGCCCGGTGCAGCACCGCGCCGCCGATCAGCCCGGTCGCCCCCGTCAACAGAATCCGTGGCACAGTCCGCCTCCCACTCCTTGCGGCGAGACATAGACAGAAACGTTCCGATATAATCCCCGCATCGCGGCGCAGAGGGTGATTAAAGATCGGCCGTGCTCGGCCGGCAACATTCACGAATTCGTGAACGACATCTTGGCGTTGAAGTCCCGTTGCTTGCGCTGCAGCCTCACGGGTCGATCCGGACCGAGTAGATCGCCCCGAATCCGACCGTGACGTCGTTCGGCGTGCCGAGGCGCCGGACGATCGGGCTTCCCGCGGCGGCGGCGACGAGGCGGTCGTAGCGGACCGAGCCGATCGTCTGCCACGCCTCCGACCAGGCGTAGGCCAGGGCCACGATCGCGCCGACGGAGCGGGGCCCGCCCGCGGCGCGGTAGGGCGTCAGCCGCGGGTCGGCGATCGCGGCGACCGGCACGTCGAAGTCGAGCCGCATCGCGGCGGCGTCCCCCAGCACGAGGCGGGGGCCGCCGCTCAGGGTGACGCGGCCGGCGGTGCCGACGAGGTCGGCGCCGAGCTTGGCCACGAGGCCGTCATGCGCGCGCAGGCCCTGCGTGACCTCGGCGCGCAGCCGCAGCACGTCCTCCACCGGCCAGACCGCGCCGAACAGGCCGAGCCCGGCCGCGACCGGGCGGCGCGGCAGCCCGGCGAGGCTGCGGTCGTCGTGCGCCGCGCGGCCGCTGCGGACATCGAGAACGGCGCCGGCCTGCACCGCGCGCTCGTCCACCAGGGCGGCGTCGAGGGCGTCGTCGGGCGAGAACCAGTCCGGGCGCTCGTCGGCCTTGCGGAACGAAGCGTAGGGCAGCCCCCACAGCCCGGCCGCCCGCGCGCCCTGGAAGCGCCCGCCGGCGCCGGCGAACCCGCCGACGGACACCACGGTGCCGGGGTCGAACAGCGCCGAAAGGTCGCCGGCGCGGGCCGGCGCCGGATCGAGCGCGGCCGAGGCGAGCACGGCCAAGGCGAGCACGGCCAAGGCGGGCGCGGCCAGGAAGAGCGCGGCCACGGCGGGCGCGCGGACGGCCGCCGCGCGGGTCGCCCGGGCTCGGGCCCCTGTCTCGTCGATCGCGCCCAAGACCCGGCCTCCAGCGGCGCGACCGCCGTGCGCACGCCCCTCGGGCGAGACAGGATGCCTAGCAGATCCGCCGCCCGGGGAACGGTCCCGCCGGCGGATTTCGGGCGATGCCGGCCGCCCCGCCCGTCACGCTTTCGTGTCGAACGCGTCGCCGGAACGGGGGCATGCTTGTCCGATCGGCCGGGCGAGCGACGCCAGGCGGAAGCGGATGCCGGAGCCGTCGCTCGGCGGCATCCGGACGCACGCCGAGGTGCTGCGGAGCCCGATCCCGGCCAAGGGCGGCGAGACCAGGCCGGAGCATTGGCCGGAGCATCGCAAGGGCATGGAAGGCCTCGTCGCGAAGGCGCGGAAGCACGGCATCGAGGAGGCGCCGCGCGACGGCGAGCTGCGCGACGTCAAGATCCTGGCCCCTGGGCCCGAGGGGCGCTACCGCAGCTTCGCCCGCGCCGCCGCATGGTCCGGCGCCTGGGCGAACACCGCCCGCATCGCGTGCCAGAGCGGCTTGCGCCCAAACTGCGCATCGAGCGGCAGCGCGCGCTGGGGCAGGCCGTCGGGGCGCTTGCGGTAGGGGTGGTCGTTGAGCCACGTGTCGGGGTCGTAGAGGTCCCACGACATCACGGTCAGCACCGCGGGCTCGGCCGCCACGACCTCGAGATAGGATCTGGCGAGGTCGGCGACCTTGCGGTCGCGGGTGGCGATGTCGGCCGGGAACGCCCGGTCGTCGATGTCGAACTCGGTGATCTCGATGCCGAGCCCCATCCTGCCGATCTCCGCGAGGAAGCGCCGAAGCTGGCCCTGGTCGATCGGCACCGTGCTGGTGATGTGCGATTGCAGGCCGAAGCGGCGGATCGGCACGCCGCGCGCCAGCATCCCCTCCAGGCGCTTGAGCACGCGGGTGCGGCGCGCCTCCATCCACGGCACGCCCTGCTCGACCGCGTCCTCGTTCCAGCAGCCGGCCGCCGTCGGGTCGACCTCGTGCAGGATGCGGAAGGCGAGGTCGACGTAACCGGGGCCGAGCGCGGTGAGCCACGGGCTCTCGCGCAGGCCCTCCGGGCCGCCGCCGTCCTGCGACAGCACCTCGTTGACCACGTCCCAGGAGGCGATCTGCCCGCGGTAGCGGCCGGCCACGGTCTCGATCCAGCGGCGCAGGAAGTCCTCGGCCTGGGGGGCGGTGGCCCGCGCCAGCAGCGGGCGCACCCAGGGCGGCAGCGCCTCGTGCCAGACCAGCGTATGCCCGCGCATGCGCTGGCCGTTGCCGCGGGCGAAGCGCACCAGGGCGTCGGCTTGCGCGAAATCGGTCTTGCCGGGCTCGGGCCGCACCACCTCCATCTTCATCTCGGTGCCGCAGACCAGCATCCCGGCCTCGCGCGCCACCGCCTGCCGGTAGGCGGGATCGCGCGCGAACCGGAAGCCGGGCACCTCGGTGCCGTAGGTCAGCCCGGTGCGGGCGGCCGCCGCCTGCAGGCTGTCGGCCGACCACGACGGCCGGCCCGGCGGCCCGAACGGCGCGGGCGCGGCGCGGACGGGCGCAGCCAGGGCGCAGGCGGCGCCGGCGAGGAGGGTGCGGCGGGTGGGGATCATGGCCTCCCCTCGCGGGGCGGGCGCAGGAAGCGCACCACGGTCGCGGTCGTCCTCCTGCGGCGTCATCGCCGGAACAGCGGGTCGTTCTCCAGCACGATCGGCAGGCCGTGCGGGGTCGCCTCCGCGGCGCGGAGGAAGGCGTCGCGGCGGGCGTCGAGGGCGGGGCCGTCGGCGATGCCGCGGGCGGCGAGGATCGTCTCCAGGGCGGCGAGCCAGCGGCCGTAATCGGCCGGCGCCTCCGGGCCGTCGGCCGGGCGGATCGCGGCGCCGAGCGCGTCGGCCCACTCGGCCCCGGTGAACAGCCCCGAATCCTGCAGCGCGACCACCATCGCGAAGACCTGCGCCTCCCAGGGTGCCGAGAACGGGGCGACGGGCTCGCTCATGCGGCGCCGCCCGCGATGTAGCGCTCGAACACCGCGACGGTGACGCGCCCGTTCGGGTCGGCATCCTCGCCCCAGAGCTCGGCGGCCGGGAAGGCCACGGTGTAGAGCCAGTCCGGGTTCTCGCCCTGCCCGCAGGCGTTGGTGTCGGGCAGGACGAAGGCGCCGTGGACGCGCAGCACGGTGCCGCTTTTGGCCCGGACGTAGCGCGGCAGGCGGGTGTGGGTCGGCGGGTGGATGTTGCGCATCGTCACCGCGTCGCCGACCGCGAAGCGCGCCGGCGCGGGCGCGGGCCGGTCGCTCGGGAAGCCGGCGCGGTAGCGCGGCTCCAGGATGTCGGCGGTGAGCACCCGCGCCACCGGCGCCGGATCGGGATCGGCGACGCCGCGGGCGATCTCCTCCGGCCGCGCGAGGCCGTGGGCGGCGAGCTGGCGCTCGAGGGCGTCGAGCCAGATCGCGTAGTAGCTGGCGCGCAGGTAGTCGGCCGGCGGCATCGACTCGCGGGCGGCGCGGCTGCCGTCGAGGGTCCAGGCACCGGTGAAGCCCATCGCCATGGCGAGCGCGAAGACGCGCTTCTCCCAATCGGCGTGGAACACCGGCTCGTTCGGCTCGGGAGCGACCGGGCCGAGGCCGTGCATCCCGCCGAGGTCCTGGCCGCCGTTCATGCCGGGACGCCCGGCAGGCCGGTGCCGATCATCGCGTCGCGGGTGACGAGGCCGGCGAGGCGGCGCTCGTCGAAGGCCTCGGTGCCGGCGGGCCGCATCGGCAGCACCATGTAGCGCAGTTCGGCGGTCGAATCCCACACGGTGATCCGCGTCGTCTCGGGCAGGCGCACCCCGAACTCGGCGAGCACGCCGCGCGGGTCGATCACGGCGCGGGCGCGATAGGGCGGCGCCTTGTACCAGACCGGCGGCAGGCCGAGCACCGGCCAGGGGTAGCAGGAGCACAGGGTGCAGACGACGAGGTTGTGGGCGTGCGGCGTGTTCTCGACCACCACCATGTGCTCGCCGCCGCGCCCGCCGATCCCGAGCTCGGCGATCGCCGGCGTGGCGTCGGCCAGCAGCCGCGCGCGATAGGCCGGATCGACCCAGGCGCGGGCCACCACCTGCGCCCCGAGATGGGGCCCGACCCGGGTCTCGTAGCGCTCGACCAGCGCGTCGAGCGCCGCCGGCTCGACGTAGCCCTTCTGCACCAGGATCGATTCCAGCGCCCGCACCCGCGCCTCGACGGGGGACAGCGCGCCGTGGTCGTGCCCGTGCTGGTGCCCGTGGTCGTGATCCGGGTCGTCGTGACGATAGGCCATCCGCGCCGCCGCCCGCCTCAGGCCAGGTCGAGCGAGCGCTCGAAGGCGGCCGCGTTCGAGGCGTGCCCCTTCGGGTCGGTCACGACGATGTCCTTGAAGCCGCGCCGGGCCAGCTCCCAGGTCTTCTCCAGGGCCTGGTCGGCGGTCCCGCACGCGAACGTCGCGGGGCGCCCCGCATGGTCGTTCGCCTTCACAGTGTACACGGCACGTCCTCCCGATCGCTCGAATCGACCATACCCGGATGTGGCGTCGGCCGCGAGGATCGGGAAGGGGTTCGGTGAATCGGGTGCAGCGCGGCGCGGATTTGGCCCGAGGGGGCGGGATGCGGGCGGGCCCGCCCGTCGGCGCCGCGTTCTGCGGCGGGCGGCAGCCGGACCCTCGGGCGGGATGGACGGTCCGCGTCCGACGCTTTGCAGAACCTCGGACGGTCCGCTGACCGGTAGCCCGGCACGTCAGACCGGGTCGGGTGGTTCTCTGCCCGTCCGCTTTCGGACGACAGGTGCATCGAAGCGGACATAGCGGGGTCTTGAACACACCGACCAAGCCGGAAGCCGAGCCTGCTTAGACCGAACCCCTCGCTTGAAGGCCGAGGAGCCGGTGCAGGATGTCGCCCAGTTGCACTGCCGAGTACGGCTTCTGCAGCAGCTCGAACCCGTGCGTGCCCTCCTGCGCCAGCACGTGGCTGTAGCCGGATGCCAGGACCACCGGCAGGTGCGGCAACCGCCGCTGCAGTGCCTTGGCGAGCTCTACGCCACCCATGCCTGGCATCACCACGTCGGTGAAAACCAGGTTGAAGCCTGCGCCATTGCCGCCTAGCCGGTCCAGCGCCTCCTCGGCGTTGGCTGCCCAGGTCGGTCGGTAACCCAGGTCCTCAAGGATCTGGGTCGCGAACTGACCGACGCCGATGTTGTCCTCAACGACGAGGATGCGCTGCCCCGTGCCGAGCGGCGTCTGACCCCCGTCGGGCCCGCGGACACGGTCCTGGACCTCCTCTTGCTCGACTTCCGGCAGGTAGAGGGTGAAGGTTGTGCCTTCCCCGACGGTGCTGGCAACGTCGATGTCGCCGCCCGACTGCTTGGCGAAGCCGAATACCTGCGACAGGCCGAGCCCCGTGCCCTTGCCGACCTCCTTGGTTGTGAAGAACGGCTCGAAGATCCGGCTGAGCAGGTCCGGGGGGATGCCTGAACCCGTGTCGACGAGGGAGACCGTGGCGAAGGCTTTGCGCGAGCCGGCATGGCCGCGGATGACGGGAAGGGCCGTCCGGCATCCGAGGCGCAGGGTGAGCGTTCCCTCCCCGCCCATGGCATCGCGCGCGTTGACGGCCATGTTGATGAGCGCGGTCTCGAACTGGCTTAGATCCGCTCGGACGAAGCAGGGCGCATCGGGCACCTCCGCGACCACATGGACGCGTGCGCCCGTCACGGTATCAAGCATCTCCGCGATCCCGCGCATCCTCTCGCCGACGTCGAACACCTCTGGCTTGAGGGCCTGCCGGCGTGCGAAGGCGAGCAGCTGGCCGGTGAGCTTGGCCGCGCGCTCAACCGTATCGGAGACGGCGTTGAGATACCGATCCTTGCGCACTTCTGGCAGGTCCGGTCGTCGAAGGAAGTCCACGGACGAGCGGATGATGGTCAGCAGGTTGTTGAAATCGTGCGCGACCCCGCCGGTGAGCTGGCCGACGGCTTCCAGCTTCTGGGATTGGCGAAGGGCCTCCTGTGCCTGCTCCAGCTCGGCCTGCCTTTCCCGGGCCTCGGTGATGTCGCGCCCGGTCGCGTAGGTCAGCGTTCCGGCCGGGGCGGCGGTCCATGAGATCCAGCGCGTCGAGCCATCCTTGTGCCGGTAGCGGTTGACGATGTGGGGCATCCCGCCCTCGGCCGCCTCGGTATAAGCACCAACCGTTTCCACGTGGTCCTCCACCAGGACGAACTCGTTGACGTGGTGCCCGACCAATTCGTGCGGCTCGTAGCCGAGAAGACGGGTCCATGCCGGGTTGACCCGTTGGAAGATGCCTTCGAAGTTGATGATCAGCATCAGGTCGGGAGCGGTGTCCCACATCAGGTCTCGCTCGTTCGTGCGCTCCTCCACGCGCTGTTCCAAGGTCGCGTTCAGGCTGCGCACCTCGCCGAGTGCCCGTTCCAGGCTCTCTTGGCTGTCCTTGAGCGCGGCGTCGGTCAGCACCCGCTGCGTGGTCTCGTCGGCGAAGATGAACAGGCCCGCGATCCTGCCGTCGGCATCGAGCACCCGCGAGTAGGAGAAGGAGAACCAGGTCTGCGCCGCCCCCCGGTCGGTATCGAGCTTCCACGGAAGGTCCTCGAAGCGATGGCTGCGCCCGGCGAAGGCGTCTTCGATGATGGGCTTGGCCTGGTCCCAGGCGTCGGCCCAGACCCTGTCGAAGCGTTCGCCCGTGGCCCAGGCCACCCGGGGGCCGAGCAGGCGGGAATAGGTGTCGTTGAAGAAGAAGTGCAGGTCCGGCCCCCAGGCCAGGATCATGCTCTCGGGCGAGTTCAGGACCAGCGAGAGCGCGGTCTTGAGAGATTGCGGCCACGTCTCGGGGGAGCCGAGAGGATGGGCCGACCAGTCGCGCCCGCGAATGAGGCGCGCGGCCTCACCGCCGCCAGCCAGGAAGGCCGTCGCGTCACTCACCGCGTCATGCCCCGCCGACGCCGTACGAAGCGGCAGAGGCTGCGCCCGGACGTCCTCTTGCTGGGTCGGTGACACTCCTCATTGAGGGTGTCGAAGACCGTACGGTCGTGATTTTCGCAGTCGCCCGAAGACGTGATCGCACGCTTCGGCTCATCGGAGGACATTTCAGGGGCCATGCCCCCTTATGGCACGTGCGCCTTCAGTGGTCGCCGAGGGATTGCTCCTCGGCCGAGCTATGGCGCTCGCTTTTCACCCCGAACCGAGGTCGCGATGAGGCCGGCGAACGGGTGCTTACGGGAGGCGCTGACTGTGATCTGAACGACCACTTTCGGGCGACACCGGGCCGTCCGCGTCAAAGCGAGAGGTCGGGGCCCGCTTCCCTCCCACACCGGCCATGGGCCGAACGGGCTCACATCGTCGTCTGGCCGCCAGGCGCCATCGCTCGCGCCACCGGAGCGCGACCGGCCCGGCCTCGGCCGCGTTCTGGCACGGGCGTCGCGCCCCGAGGCCCCGCCCGGAGGGCCGCCGCGGGGCCGGGCGGTCAGGCGGCGCGGACCGTCGCCAGGAAGCGGGCGACCTCCGCGGTCAGGTGCTCGGACTGGCGCGACAGCTCGGAGGCGGAGGCGAGCACCTGGCTGGCGGCCGCCCCGGTGTCCTCGGACGCGCGCGCCACGCCCGCGATGTTGCTCGTCACCTCGTTCGTCCCGCTGGACGCCTGCCCGACGTTGCGCACGATCTCCTGCGTGGCCGCGCCCTGCTGCTCGACGGCGGCCGCGATCGTCGTCGCCACCATGTCGATCTCGCGGATGCGCGCCGCGATCGAGCCGATCGCGTGCATGGCCTGCCCGGTGGCGCCCTGGATCTGGCCGATCTGGTCCGAGATCTCCTGCGTGGCCCGCGCGGTCTGGGCGGCGAGCTCCTTCACCTCGACGGCGACCACCGCGAAGCCGCGGCCGGCCTCCCCGGCCCGCGCCGCCTCGATCGTCGCGTTGAGCGCCAGCAGGTTGGTCTGGCTCGCGATGTTGGAGATCAGGCCGATCACGTCGCCGATCTTCCCGGCCGCGGCGCTAAGGTCCTGCACCAGGGCGGCGGTATCGTCGGCCTCGGCGACGGCGCGCTGCGCCAGGTCGGTCGATCCCGAGACCTGCCGGCCGATCTCCTGAACCGAGGCGCCGAGCTCCTCGGCGGCGGCGGCCACGGTGTTGACGTTGACGGCCGCCTCCTCGGCGGCGGCGGCCACCGTCGTCGACTGGCTGGCGGTCCCGGCCGCCGTGGCCGTCATGGTCCGGGCGGTGGCCTGCAGCGCGCCGGCCGAGGACGACACCCGCCCGACGATGCCGCCGACCGCCTGCTCGAACCCGTCGGCCATCTGGCGCATGCCGGCCTTGCGCTGCTCCTCGGCCGAGGCGCGGGCGAGCGCCGTCTCGGCCTCCAGCGCCTGCGTGCGGATCAGGGTGTCCTTGAAGACCTGGACGGCGCCCGCGATCGCCCCGACCTCGTCGCGGCGGTCCCGGAACGGGATTTCGGCGCCGGTGTCGCCGCGCGCGAGGCGGCCCATCAGGTCGGTGATCGCCCGGATCGGGCGCGAGACCGCCCAGTTCACCAGGAGCGCGCCCAAGGCGGCGGCGGCGAGCATGGCGAGGAGCCCGACGAGGACGGCCTGACGCGAGCCGGCGCCGGCGGCCTCGGCGATCCGCGCCCGGTCGTCCAGCAGGCTCCGCTCGATCGTCGCGATCTCGGCGGCCTTCAGGCGCAGCCGGTCCATCGCCGCCTTGCCGGCGCCGGAGATCGCGAGCTGCCGCGCCTGGCCGCGCGTCGGCTCGTCGCGCATCAGCGCGATCTCGCGCTCGGCGATTCCGTCGTGCCAGGCCTGGGCGTCCTGGTCGAGCGCGCCCAGGCGCTGCAGCTGCGCCGGGTTGTCGGAGACCAGCGCGCGGATCCGGGCGAGGGCATCGGCGTAGGCCTTGGTGCCGGCCCGGTAGGGCTCGAGGAAGCTCGGCTCGGCGCTCAGCAGGTACCCGCGCAGGCCGGTCTCCTGGTTGACCATGGCGGTGGTCAGCGCCTCGACCTGCTCCAGGACCCGGTAGGTGTGATCGCGCCACCGTTGCGCCTCCTCGACGGAGCCGAGGCCGCGCCAGCTCACCAGCGCGGCGAGGCCGGCCGCGCCGATGATGACCGCGAAGACCAGCAGGAGCTTGGTCATCAGGCGTAAATCGACGACGGTACGCATTCGAAAGCCCCGGGATGACGGCGCAAGACCGAGTTTTTCCTCTCGGACGCGGTGTTCATCCTCTACGCGGCAAGCGGTTAAGCCCGCGCTACCGACGAAGTGTTGCGCGCACGCCGAAGCGGCCGCGCGAATACGGATGCCGTCACCTGCTACAACCTACCGGTTGCATCGGTGGAAGCGCATGCCGGCGACCCCGACTCGCCGTCCCGCAGCTCGTCGGCGGGTCCGTGCGAGGCCGGGCGTTCGGGCCCCCTCCCCCGGCATCGCACGCCGGACGCCAGGAGAATTTTTCGGAGCCGGCCGGGAACCGGATCGCGGTGTTCGCATTTTCTGCGCGCGAGGCCGTTCGAAGGCTCGCCCACGGGCGCCGGAAGGCATCCGGCGACCCTTGTCATCACGTTGCTCCCAGGAGGATGTGGTCATGAGGACCCTTGATTTCGCACCGCTCTACCGATCCACCGTCGGCTTCGACCGCCTGTTCGCGATGCTGGACCGAGCCGCGCAGGCCGAGGCGTCGTCGACCTGGCCGCCCTACGACATCGAGCGGGTGGCCGACGACGCCTATCGCATCACCATGGCCGTCGCCGGCTTTGCACCCGGCGAGATCGAGCTGACGCAGCACGGCGCCAGCCTTCTGGTCGCCGGCCGGCGAAAGGCGCCCGAGGACGAGCGCCGGATCCTGCATCGCGGCATCGCCACCCGCACGTTCCGCCAGACCTTCGAGCTGGCCGACCACGTGACGGTCGTCGGCGCGAGCCTCGAGCACGGCCTGCTCACCGTGACCCTCAAGCGCGAGGTGCCCGAGGCCCTCAAGCCGCGGCGCATCCCGATCGGCGGCACGGCGGCCGCCGTGAGCCGGGACGCCTTGAGCCAGGACGACGCGCCGAGCCGGATCGAGACCGGGCGCAAGGCGGCCTGAGCCCCCGGCGCGCGCCTCGATTCCGACGGCCGTGAACCTTGTGCCGCCCTGGCCTGCGGGCCCGCGCGGGGGCTCCGGCCCGTGTGTCCATCCCATCGCGCATCAGGAAGGAGGATCATCGATGAGGGAGACGCAGCTTTTCCGTTCCGGCGCCATGAATCCCGGTTCCGGCGCCATGAACCCCGATGGCGCGCATGATTGCGGCGGCGCCCATCCGGCTTCGTTCGAGGCCTGGCAGGCGCTCGTCGCCCCCGGCGACGTGTTCCGCCACCCGCGGGAGGTCCTGGCCCACCCCGCGCTCTCGCGGGCGGACAAGCGCGCGATCCTGGCGTCTTGGGCGTCGGATGCCTGCGTGCTCGCGGATTCGCCCGGCATGCGGTGCCTCGTCGGCAGCCGGGCCGAGCCGGTCTCGGTCGACGCCGTCCTCGCGGCGCTGGGCGAGCTCGACCGGGCGGTCCGCCGGGCAGGCCCGGCTCGGACGAGGCGCGCCGCGCCACGCCACCTGCGCCGCCTGCGCCGCCTCGCGGACCTGCACACGTATGTCCGCCCGAAGCGGCGCGACGACGACGACGATCCGCCGCCCTGCCCGGCGAGCGTCATGCCGCGCCCGAAGACGCCCCCGAGCACGGCGCTGGCCGCCGCCATCCCGGCCTGAGGGCCGGGCCGCGCGGAGGATGCGCCGGGGCGCGCCGGCCCGGGCCCTACCCGTCCATCGCCCGCCGGAACGCCTCGGAATGATCCGGGTGCCAGCGCGAGAGCGCCGGGCGGTTCTCGATGATGTCGCCGGCCGCCCACGCGATCCGGCGCTCGTCCTGGGCGCGGGTGGTCTCGTTGTCGGGGCAGAGGATGTAGAAATCGCCCTGCGCCATCCGCTCCAGCAGGAAGGCCACCGTCTCGTCGGGCGTCCAGGCGCCGGGCGGCTTCTCGGCGACGCCGCGGGCCCTGGCCAGCCCGGTATAGACGAAGCCCGGGATCAGCAGGTGCGCCGAGATGCGGCAGCCGTCGCGGCCGCGCAGGTCGTGCGCGAGCGCCTCGGTCGCCGCCTTCACGCCCGCCTTCGAGACGTTGTAGGGCGTGTTGCCCGGCGGCGTGGTGATGCCCTGCTTCGAGCCGGTGACGATCACGGCGCCGGGTTTCTGGCCCGCGATCATCGCCGGCGCGAAGGCGTGGATGCCGTTGATCACCCCCCACAGGTTGGTGTCGAGGATCTTGCGCCAGGTCGCCTCCTCGGAGAACAGCGTGCCGCCCGCCTCGATGCCGGCGTTGAGCATCACCAGGGCGGGCGCCCCCCCGGCGGCGACGGCCTGCGCGAACGCCTCCATCGCCGGGCGCTGACCGACGTCGAGGGCGAAGGCGCGCACCTCCACGGCGGCGAGCGTCGCCACCGCGGCGCGGGCGGATTCGAGCGCCTCGCCCGGCAGGTCGGCGAGCCACACGTTCATGCCGGCCCGCGCGAAGGCCTGCGCCGCCGCGAGCCCGATGCCGCTGGCCGCCCCGGTGACGACGGCCGTCCGGCCGGGTTCGATCGCTGGGTGGGTCATCGGCGCCTCTCGCTGCTTTCGCGTCGCGGTGAGGGTGGGGCGGCGGCCGGGATTGTCGAGGGTGCGGCGCCCCGCCCTGGCCTTCGGCCGCCGCCTCTGCCACCGTCCGGCACGCTCACGCTTCCGGGAATCGCCCGCATGCCCGCCCGCGCCACAGGCCGACCGCGCGTCCCCCCGCTCCGCGACCGGGCTCCCGCCCCCGCGCGCGGGCCGGCCTCCGCCTGCGATCCGGCCCGCGGCGTGATCCTCGCCCTCGCCCTGACGCTGGCCGCCACCGCCTCCGCCGCCGCGCAGGCGCCGAAACCGCAGCCGCCGCGCCCGCCCGCCGCCGCGCCGGACCCGGCCTTCGAGGCGATGCGGGCCGGGTTCGAGGCCCTGCCGGAGGCCGAGCGCAAGGCGCTGCAGGACGCGCTGGTCTGGACCGGCGACTACAACAGCGTCGTCAACGGCGCCTTCGGCCGGCGGACCTTCGAGGCGCTGAGCGCCGCCCGCGCCCGCACCGACGCGGGCGACCCCCTCGATCCACGCAGCCGCGCCGCGATCCTGGCGGCGGGCGAGGCGGCGCGGAAGGCCGTGCGCTTCACCGTGCAGGCCGATCCCGCCAGCGGCGCGGTGCTCGGCGTGCCCGAGCGGATGCTGCCCAAGCGCAGCGCGGTCCCCGGCGGAACCCGCTGGCAGAGCGCCGACGGGCGCCTGACCCTGGAGAGCCGGTCGTTTCCCGCCGGCGGCACCGACCTCGACGCGCTGTTCACCCGCGCGACCGCGCCGCTCGCCGACCGCAAGGTGACGTACAAGCTCAAGCGGCCGGACTTCATCGTCGTCACCGGCGAGACCGCCTCGGGGCGCTCGTACGTGCGCTACGCCGCCGGGCCGGAGGGCATCCGCGGCTTCGCCATCGGCTACGAGGCGGCGCAGGCGGGCGAGATCGACCGCCTCGTCATCGCCATCGCCAACAGCTTCGTGCCGTTTCCCGGGACGCCGGGCGAGGCGCCCCGGATCGCGACCGCGCCGGCCGCCGCGCCACCGGCGTCGGGCGCTCCGCAGAGCTCGGGTGGTCCGCAGGTCTCGGGCGCTCCTCAGGTCGCCGTTCGCCCGCAGGCGGCCTCGGCGCCGCAGGTCGCCTCGGCCCCGAACGTCGTCGGCACCGGCCTCGTCGTGGCGCCGGGGCGGGTGCTGACCGCGTCGGCGGTGCTGGAGGCGTGCCCGGCCCCGCGGATCGGGAGCGCCCCGGCCAAGGTGTTGCGCAGCGAGCGCGGCCTGGCGCTGCTGGAGGCCGCCGGGCTGCCGGCGCCGCGCCTGCCGGGCATCGTCGGAGCGTCGGCGTCCGAAGATCGCGTCGTGGTCGCGGCGCAGGAGGCGCGCGAGGGAGCGGGCGGGGATGCGGGCGTGTCGGTCGCGCCGGGCGCGATGGTGGGCGCGGCGCGGGTGACGGCGCCGTTGCAGCCCGGGTCGGCCGGGGCGCCGGTGCTCGACCGGGCGGGCGGCCTCGCGGGGCTCGTGGCGTCCTATCCGGCGGCGCCGCGGCTGATCGCGGGCGTGATGCCGCCTGCGAGCTTCCCGGTGATCCCGGGGACGGTCGTGGCCGCCGTCCTGGGCGAGGCCGGCATCGCGACGCGGCCATCGACCGCCGGTGCCGGCAGCGTCGGCGCCGCCGCCTCTGCGGTCGGCGGCGCCGTGATCGGGATCGTCTGCGCTCGCTAGAGCGGTTTCGAGCGCGGTGGATCCCGGCTCGCGTGAAGAAGATCAGACCTCACGGAAAACAGAGCCCCCTCCGCGATCCGCAGATCGCGAAGGGGGCGTCGGGAGCCGGTCCCCGATCGCGGATCGCGGAACCGGGCCCCCGCGTCCGGCGTCAGAGCCGGCCGGTGACCAGCAGCACGATCAGGACGATGATCAGGATGCCGCCGAGGCCGAAGCCCGGGCCGCGATAGGCGCCGCCGCCGAGGAAGCCGCCACCACCGAAGGCGAGAATGATCAGGATGATGAGCAGAATGGTGACGAGCGACATGGAAGAAAGTCTCCGCGGGAGCGCACGGGTCGTGAGCTTGACCGTTCAAACGCCGCGACAATCCGTTCCGTTCAAATAATTCGCACGCAAACGTGACGGACGGTTTTGCCGGCTCAAGCGTGCCAGTCCGGCAGCGGCGCGCCGGCTTCGTCCAGCCAGTCCGGCGTCGGCAGGCCGCGCTCGCGCAGGAAGGCGGGGTTGAACAGTTTCGAGGCGTAGCGCGCCGCCCCGTCGCAGAGGATCGTCGCGATGGTGTGGCCGGGGCCGAGCACCCGCGCCAGCCGGATCGCGCCGGCGACGTTGATGCCGGACGAGCCGCCGAGCGACAGCCCCTCCTCCCGCATCAGCCCGAACACGATGTCGAGCGCCTCCGCGTCGGGGATGCGGAAGGCGTGGTCGGGCGCGAACCCCTCGAGGTTCCGGGTGATCCGCCCCTGGCCGATGCCCTCGGTGATCGACGAGCCCTCGGCCTTGAGCGTCCCGGCGGTGTAGTGCGCGTGGAGCGCCGAGCCCTCGGGGTCGGCGAGCGCGATCGCGACCTCGGGGTTGCGCGCCCGCAGGGCCAGCGCCGTCCCGGCGAGCGTGCCCCCGGTGCCGGCGGCGCAGACGAAGCCGTCGAGGGTGCCGCCGGTCTGGTCCCAGATCTCGGGGCCGGTGTGCCGCTCGTGCGCGCCGCGGTTGGCGACGTTGTCGAACTGGTCGGCGAAGAACGCGCCGGCGGGCTCGGTGGCCGCGAGCCGCTCGGCGAGGCGGCGCGCCACGTGGACGTAGTTGTTCGGGTTGGCGTACGGCACCGCCGGCACCTCGACGAGGCGGGCGCCGGCGAGCCGCAGGGTCTGCTTCTTCTCCTCCGACTGGGTGACCGGGATGACGATCACCGTGCGGTAGCCGCGCACGGAGGCCACCAGCGCCAGCCCGATCCCGGTGTTGCCCGCCGTGCCCTCGACGATGGTGCCGCCCGGCCGGATCAGCCCGCGCGCCTCGGCGTCCTCGACGATCGCGCGCGCCGCCCGGTCCTTCACCGAGAGGCCGGGATTGAGGAACTCGGCCTTGCCGAGGATGGTGCAGCCGGTCTCCTCCGACGCCCGGCGCAGCCGGATCAGCGGCGTCCCGCCGATCGCCGCCAGCACGTCGGGGCGGGTGCCCCGCTCCGGATCCGTCGCCACGCCCATGCCGGTGCCTCCGCATCGCGCGCCTCCCGGGGCGCCGCCCTCCGCGATAGATCAGAAGGCGGCCCATCGGAAGCCGGGGGCGGCGCCACGGCGATCAGGCCAGGCGCGGCGCCTCGATCATCGCGCGGACGCGCTCGGCCATGGCGTCGACGGAGAACGGCTTGGTCACCACCGCCATGCCGGGGGCCATGTGGCCTTCGCCGAGCGCGGCGTTCTCGGCGTAGCCGGTGATGAACAGCACCTTCAAGTCGGGCCGGCGGGCGCGGCCGGCATCGGCCATCTGGCGCCCGTTCATCCCGCCCGGCAGGCCGACATCGGTCACCAGCAGGTCGATGCGCACGTCCGATTGCAGCAGCTTGAGGCCGGCGGCGCTGTCGCTCGCCTCGATCGCGGTGTAGCCGAGGTCCTCCAGGATGTCGGCGAGCAGCATCCGGACCGTCGGCTCGTCGTCGACCACCAGCACCGTCTCGCCCTGCCCGGAGCGCGGCCGCGCCGGGCCGGCCGCCACCTTGCCCTCGGCCTCGGCGTCGCCGTGGTGGCGGGGCAGGAAGATGCTCACGCGGGTGCCGGCCCCGACCTCCGAGCGGACCCGCACCTCCCCGCCCGACTGCTTGGCGAAGCCGTAGATCATCGAGAGCCCGAGGCCGGTGCCCGCCCCCATCGGCTTCGTCGTGAAGAACGGCTCGAACACCCGGGCGACCACCTCCGGCGGCATGCCGGTGCCGGTGTCGGCCACGCACAGCGCGAGGTATTGCCCCTCCGGCACGTCGTGCTGGCGGGCGGCGCGCGCGTCGAACCGCGCGTTGGTGGTCTCGACCGTGATGCGGCCGCCGTCCGGCATCGCGTCGCGGGCGTTGATGCACAGGTTCAGCAGCGCGTTCTCGAGCTGGGACGCGTCCACTAGGGCGGTCCACAGCCGCGCGCCGGCGGCGACCTCGACCGGGATGCCCGGGCCGACGGTGCGCTGGATCAGCTCGTGCATCCCCGCCACGAGGCGGTTCACGTCCGTGGGCCGGGGATCGAGGGTCTGCCGGCGCGAGAAGGCTAGCAGCCGGTGGGTCAGGGCCGCGGCGCGGCGCGCGGCGCCCTGGGCGGCGGCCATGTAGCGCGCGACGTCCTCGACCCGGCCCTGCCGCATCCGGGTCTGCATCATCTCCAGCGAGCCGGCGATGCCCGCGAGCAGGTTGTTGAAGTCGTGCGCGAGGCCGCCGGTGAGCTGGCCCACCGCCTCCATCTTCTGCGACTGGCGCAGGGCGTCGGCCTGCTCCCGCTCGAGCGTGGTGTCGCGCCCCGAGGCGTAGACGCGGCCGTCCTCGAACGCGGCGGTCCAGGCGAACGACCGGTACGAGCCGTCCTTGTGGCGGAAGCGGTACTCGTACGGAACCGTGAGCGGCCGCTCCAGGATGGCGGCGAAGGCCGCCAGGGTCGCGGCGAGGTCGTCCGGGTGGGTGTAGGCGGCAAACGACCGGCCGATCAGCTCGTCGTCGCGCCAGCCCAGCAGCTCGGCCCAGGTCGGGTTGACGCTCTCCAGGGTGCCGTCCGGCAGCGCCACGATCAGCAATTCCTGCGACAGCCGCCAGGCCCGGTCGCGCTGGGCCGTCCGCTCGGCGACCCGCGTCTCCAGGGTGAGGTTGAGCTCCCGCAGCGCGGCGGTGGCCTCGTCGGCGGCGCGCCGCGCCGCGAGCAGGTCGCGCTCGTAGCGCCGGCGGTCGGAGGCGTTGAACACGGTGATCCGGATGAAGCGGATCTCGCCCGCCTCGTCCCGGCGGACCACCGCGTTGACCAGCACCGGCAGCGTCCGGCCGTCCGCGCGCACGAGGTCGAGGGCGACCTCGTTGAAGAAGCCCTGCATCCGCAGCAGCGGCGCGAAATGGGTCTCGTAGTAGATCTTGCCGGCGATGGTCAGCAGGTCGAGGAAGCGGCGCCCGACGAGGTGGCCGGCCGGGTATCCGGTCCAGGTCGCCAGCGTCCGGTTGACCTTCGACAGGCGCCCGCTCGGCAGGGCCGAGGCGTAGCCGCAGGGCGCGTTCTCGAACAGGTCGGCGAGGTCGTCGGCCTCCTGCACCCCGGAGGTGGGCGTCGCCTCGTCCACGTCATCACCCTCGGAGGAACGCCTCGATCGCCGCGACCGTCGCCTCGGGCGCGCTGAGGTTCGGGCAATGCCCGGTCGCGTCGAGCAGGACGAGCGCGCTGCCCGGCAGGTTGCGGTGGACGTACTCGCCGACCTCCCGGGGGGCGATCACGTCCTCCGCGCACTGGATCACCAGGCAGCGGGCGGCGACGTTCTCGAGGTCGGCGCGGTTGTCGGACAGGAACGTGGTCCGGGCGAAGCGCTTGGCGATGTCCGGATCGGTGCGGCAGAAGCTGTTGGTCAATTCCGCGCCGAGCTCGGGGCGGTCGGCGTTGCCCATGATCGTCGGGGCCATCGCCTGGGACCAGCCCATGTGGTTGCTGTCGAGGAAGTTGAGCAGTTCCTCCACCTGCGCCGCGGTGAAGCCGCCGACGTAGCCGTCCTCCGCGTCGTCGACGTAGCGCGGCGAGGGGCAGACCAGGACGAGGGTGTCGAACAGCTCGGGCGCCGCCTTCGCGGCGAGGATGCCGACCATGGCGCTGACCGAGTGGCCGACGAAGACGCCGCGCCGCACGCCGAGGGCGCGGGCGAGCGCGACCACGTCGTCGGCGTAGCCGTCGAGCGTGGCGTACCGCGCTGGGTCGTAGGCCGACAGGTCCGAGCCGCCGGCGCCGACATGGTCGAACAGCACCGTCCGGTAGCGATCCTCGAAGGCGGGCGCCACGAAGCGCCACATGTTCTGATCGCAGCCGAAGCCGTGGGCGAAGACCATCGCGGTCTCGCCGGCCCCGGCGATCTTCGTGTTGTGCCGTTGTACGACCGACAAACCCGCGTTCCCCCGCCGAAAACCGGTCTAGCACGCATCGCCGTGCCGTGCGCGGGGCCCGGATACCGGTCAAACCCGGCCGGCGGGCTCACGAACTCGACAGCCCGGCCGAGGCGCCGCCGGGACGGCACGCTCCTTGCCGGGCGGGAGCGGGCCGAACGTCACCGGGGGCCGAGCGAAACCGGGGGATCAGTCGCGTCGCCGGCTGGCATCCCCGAGAGCCGCCCGACATGGTGCCGGATGCCGCCGCGCGGATCGGAGCGACCATGGCTGACACGGATCAACCCTCCGGCCTGACGGGGCGCAAGACCGTCGAAGACATCCTCGCCGGGGGCGAGAGCGACGGGCATCAGCTCTCGAAATCGCTCGGCCTGTTCTCGATCATCGCGATGGGCATCGGCGCGGTGATCGGCGCGGGTATCTTCGTGCTCACCGGCACGGCGGCCGCGCAATATGCCGGGCCGGGGATCATGCTGTCCTTCGTCGCCGGCGGCATCGCCTGCGCCTTCGTCGGCCTGTGCTACGCCGAGATGGCCGCTCTCATCCCCGTGGCGGGATCGAGCTACACCTACACCTACGCGACGCTGGGCGAGTTCTTCGCCTGGATCATCGGCTGGGACCTGATCCTCGAATACGCCATGGGCGCGGCCACCGTGGCGGTGGGCTGGTCCGGCTACGTCGTCAGCCTGCTCAAGGATGTCGGGCTCGTCATCCCGCCCCGCTTCACCGCCGCGCCCGGCACCGCGGTGAAGCTCGCGGACGGGTCGGACGCCACCGCGCTGATGAACCTGCCGGCGGTGCTGATCGTCGGGCTGCTCACGCTGATGCTGGTGCGCGGCACCAAGGAATCGGCCCGGCTCAACAACGTCATGGTGGCGGTGAAGCTCACCGTGGTGCTGGCCTTCATCGTGCTCGGCTACGGCTACATCAAGCAAGCCAACTGGACCCCGTTCATTCCCGACAACGACGGCAGCTTCGGCCATTTCGGGTGGAGCGGCGTGCTGCGCGGCGCGGGCGTGGTGTTCTTCGCCTTCATCGGCTTCGACGCGGTCTCCACCGCCGCGCAGGAGGCGAAATCGCCCCAGCGCGACATGCCGATCGGCATTCTCGGCTCGCTCGCGATCTGCACGGTGCTCTACGTGCTGGTCGCCGCGGTGCTCACCGGCGTGGTCCCCTACAAGGACCTCAACGTCCCCGACCCGATCGCCAAGGGCGTCGACGTGATCGGCATCGCCTGGTTCTCGGCGCTGATCAAGCTCGGGGCGCTCACCGGGCTGACCACCGTGATCCTGGTGCTGCTCTACGGCCAGAGCCGGATCTTCTACACCATGGCCAACGACGGGCTGCTGCCGCGCCTGTTCGCTCACGTGCACCCGACCTACCAGACGCCCTATCGCAGCCAGATCCTGATCGGCGCGGCGGTGGCGATCGTGGCGGCGCTGGTGCCGATCGGGATCCTCGGCGAGATGGTCAGCATCGGCACGCTCGCCGCCTTCATCCTGGTCTGCGGCTCGGTGATCTACCTGCGCCGCTCGGACAAGGAGATGTACCGGCCGTTCCGCGTGCCGGGCGTGCCGACGGTGCCGATCCTCGGCATCCTGTCCTGCCTGTTCCTGATGGCCGGCCTGCCCCTCGACACCTGGCTGCGGCTCGTCGTGTGGATGGCGATCGGCTTCGCGATCTACTTCTTCTACAGCCGCAAGCATTCGGTGCTCCGCCGCCGGGACGGGACCACGGCGTGAGGGGCGGCCGTGCCGCTCCGATCGCGCGATGTCAGACGCCTCGGGGCAAGCGGTGCGCTAAGATCGCATCGATCTGCCGACCGATCGCCGCCGTGCACGGATCGTCGGAGGCGCAAGCGCGGGCAACGAGGCGGGAATTCGATCGCTTGTTCGCGACAGGGGCCAGGCGCCGCTTCCGACGAGCCGTCCGGTACCGTCAGGCAGAGATGCGTGAGCCTGGTACCCTCGTAGAGGAAGCTTACCCGAACACGTACCCCCCGTTGATCCGCAGGCCGACCTCGCGGCCGGCGGCGTAGCGCTCGCCGTCGGAATCCTCGACGATCAGCAGGCCGCCGTCGGGGCGGCCGACCTCGATGCGCTGGCGGCCCTGGCTGCGGTAGGACGAGCGGACGGTGCCGGTGAGGTGGGCGGTGGCGGGCTCCACCAGCTGGAGCTGCCAGGGCCGCACGAACAGCTTCACCGGGCCGATGAGGCCGGCGGGCGCGGCGACCGGGGTCGGCTTGCCGTCGACGCGGACCCGGCCGCCCTCGGCGATCGCCTCGACCTCGATGGCGTCGCCGAGGAAGCGCAGCACGGTGGCCGAGGCCGGGTTCTCCTGGACTTCGTCCGGGGTGCCGACCTGCTCGAGCCGCCCCTTGTCGAGCACGGCGACGCGGTCGGAGAGCTCCAGCGCCTCGTCCTGGTCGTGGGTGACGAAGATCGTGGTCTGGCCGGTGCGGTCGTGGATCTCGCGCAGCCAGCGGCGCAGGTCCTTGCGGACCTGCGCGTCGAGCGCGCCGAACGGCTCGTCGAGGAGCAGGACGCGCGGCTCGACGGCGAGCGCGCGGGCGAGCGCGATGCGCTGGCGCTGGCCGCCCGAGGGCTGCGAGGGATAGCGGTCGGCGAAGCCCGACAGCCGGATCAGGTCGAGCAGCTCGCCGACGCGGCGCTTGATCTCCTGCGCCGGCGGCCGCTCCGCGCGCTTTCGCGCGTTCAGCCCGTAGGCGATGTTGTCGGCCACGCTCATGTGCTTGAACAGCGCGTAGTGCTGGAACACGAACCCGACCGCGCGCTGCTGCACCGGCAGGAAGGTGGCGTCGTCGCCGCCGAACAGGATGCGGCCGCGGTCCGGCGTGTCGAGCCCGGCGATGATGCGCAGCAGCGTCGTCTTGCCCGAGCCCGAGGGGCCGAGCAGGCCGAGCAGCTCGCCCGCGCGCACGTCGAGGTTGAAGTCGTGCAGCACGGCGGCCGTGTCGAAGGTCTTCGACAGGCCCTCGACGCGGATCGCGGTCGAGTTCGCGTTAATGCCGTGCCCGCGACCCGAGCTCCGCCCCGTAGCGCCATTCGAGGAGGGATTTGAGGGCGAGGGTGACAAGGGCGAGTCCGGCAAGGAGCGAAGCGACGGCGAAGGCGGCGACGAAATTGTACTCATTGTAGAGGATCTCCACGTGGAGCGGGATGGTGTTGGTCAGGCCGCGGATATGCCCGGACACCACCGAGACCGCGCCGAACTCGCCCATGGCGCGGGCGTTGCAGAGAAGCACGCTGTAGAGCAGGCCCCAGCGGATGTTGGGGAGCGTCACCGTGCGGAAGGTGTGGAGGCCGGTGGCGCCGAGCGTCAGCGCCGCCTCCTCCTCGGCGTTGCCCTGCTCCTGCATCAGCGGGATCAGCTCGCGGGCGACGAACGGGAAGGTGACGAACACCGTCGCCAGCACGATGCCGGGCAGCGCGAACAGGATCTGGATGCCGTGGTCCTGCAGCCAGCCGCCGAACAGGCCGCGGCTCCCGAACAGCAGCACGTAGATCAGCCCCGAGACCACCGGCGAGACCGAGAACGGCAGGTCGATCAGCGTGATCAGCAGGCTCTTGCCGGGAAACTCGAACTTGGCGATGGCCCAGGCGGCCGCGACCCCGAAGACGAGGTTGAACGGCACGGCGATCGCCGCCACCGTCAGCGTCAGGCGGATCGCGGTCCAGGCGTCGGGCTCGGAGAAGGCCTCGAGATAGGCGCCCACGCCGCGGGAGAGCGCCTGGGCGAACACCGTGAACAGCGGCAGCACCAGGAACAGCGCCAGGAACACCACCGCGGTGCCGATCAGCAGCCCGCGCACGAGGCGGCCCTCGCTGGCGGCCTCCTCCTGCGCCGGCGCGGCCGTCAGGCTCAGATCAGACATAACCGAACCTCCGGCGGCTCCAGGCCTGGATCAGGTTGATCGCCAGCAGGGTCAGGAACGAGATCCCGAGCATGATCGTGGCGA
The DNA here is from genome assembly GCF_022829745.1 of Methylobacterium sp. E-016. Lineage (NCBI taxonomy): Bacteria > Pseudomonadati > Pseudomonadota > Alphaproteobacteria > Hyphomicrobiales > Methylobacteriaceae > Methylobacterium > Methylobacterium sp. E-016. The sequence continues at coordinate 75,387 of NZ_JAKSYF010000145.1, read as the reverse complement.
TGGCGGCCGCGCCCCCGTAATCGAACTCCGAGAGCTTGATGACGATCAGCAGCGGCGCGATCTCGGAGACGTAGGGCAGGTTGCCGGCGATGAAGATGATCGAGCCGTACTCGCCGACGCCGCGGGCGAAGGCCAGCGCGAAGCCGGTGAGCACCGCCGGGATCAGCGGCGGCAGCACCACCTTGATCAGCGTCGTCCACCGGGTGGCGCCCAGCGTCGCGGAGGCCTCCTCGACCTCCTTGTCGATCTCGGCGATCAGCGGCTGCACGGTGCGCACGGCGAACGGCAGGCCGATGAACACCATGGCGATGAAGATGCCGACCGGTGTGTAGGCCGCCTGGATGCCGAGCCGCGCCAGCTGCGCGCCGACGAGGCCGTTCGGGGCATAGAGCGAGGCCAGCGCGATGCCCGCCACCGCGGTCGGCAGGGCGAAGGGCAGGTCGACCACGGCGTCGACGAGCTTGCGGCCCGGGAAGCGGTAGCGGGTCAGCACCCAGGCGACGAGGAAGCCGAACACCGAGGCGGTGAGCGCGGCGAGCAGCGACACGCCGAAGCTGATCCTGAGGGCGCTGGCCACGCGCGGGTCGGTGGCGACGTACCAGATCCCCGAGAGGCCGAGGCCCGAGGCCTTGGCGACGAGGGCGGCCAGCGGCAGCAGCACCACCAGCCCGAGGCAGGTCAGCGTGTAGCCGAAGGTGAGCCCGAAGCCGGGGATCACGCTGGCTTGTCGGAAGCGCCGCTTCGGGCGGGGTGGGGCGACCATGGGAAGTCTCTCGAGAAACGTTCGGATCGGTCGACGCGGCTGGCCCGATCGCGGGTCCCTTCTCCCGGCGACCTCGGGCCTGCCCGGGATCGGCTGCCCGGATAGGGAGAGGGGGTCGGTCGGCGCTACCGCCCCTGGCGGCTCAGCTGGTCGAACAGGCCGCCGGTGTCGAAGTTCCGCTTCTGGATCTCGTCCCAGTTGCCCTGGAGATCCTCGATCTTGAACAGCTTGATGTCCGGCAGCTGCTTGAGGTCGGCCTCGGCCGCCGCGGCGGGCTTGAAGGGGCGGTAATGGTGCTTGGCGAAGATCGCCTGCGCCTTGTCGGTGTAGAGGAAGGCCAGGTAGGCCTCGGCCTGCTTGCGGGTGCCCTTGCGGTCGACGTTGGCGTCGACCAGCGCCACCGGCGGCTCGGCGTAGATCGAGGTCGGCGGCACGACGATGTCGAACTTGTCGGCGCCGAACTCCTGGAGCACGAGGTAGGCCTCGTTCTCCCAGGTCGGCAGCACGTCGCCCAGGCCCCGCTGGGCGAAGGTGACGGTGGAGCCGCGGGCGCCGGTGTCGAGCACCGGCACGTTCTTGTAGACGGTGCCGACGAAGGCGTCGGCCTTGGCCGCGTCCTTGTCCTGGTTGTAGGCGTAGCCCCAGGCGGCGAGGAAGTTCCAGCGCCCGCCGGCCGAGGTCTTGGGGTTCGGGGTGATGACCTTGATGTCGGGCTTGGCGAGGTCGCCCCAGTCCTTGACGCCCTTCGGGTTGCCCTTGCGCACGAGGAACACCACCGTCGAGGTGTAGGGCAGGCCGGCATTCGGCTGCTTGCCGCGCCAATCCTCGGGGATGCGCTTGGTGAGCTTGGCGATCGCGTCGATGTCGGACGGGATGCCGAGCGTCACCACGTCGGCGTCGACCCCGTCGATCACCGTGCGGGCCTGCGAGCCCGAGCCGCCATGCGAGGCGCGCACCGTCACGGTCTCGCCGGTCCTGGCCTTCCAGTCCTCGGCGAAGGCCGCGTTGATGTCGCGGTAGAGCTCGCGCGTCGGATCGTACGAGACGTTGAGCAGGGCCGTCTCGGCGCGCGCGCCGACCACCGTGAGCAGGCCGCCGGCCAGGCACAGCCCCGCCAAGGCCGCCCGCCGCCCGATCCGCCCCGTCCGCCGTGTTCCGTGCCGCTCGCTCACGCCGATCCTCCGGTCATCACCGCGGGATGCGCGCCGGCCTCGGCCCGTATCCCTTACGAAGAGACCGAGTTTTCGTTCTTTTTACAGAACGTTGTCAACTGGTCGAGCGGCGTTGCACGACCGGAACACGGCGCTTCGATGCGCCATCGCTTGCCGAGCCCGCTGGTATTTCACACGCGAAAAATCGGATCTTCTCCGAACCGTCCCATCCGAAGAAGATATTTGCGGTAACCAGCCCGTTTCTTAGAACGAACGTTTTAGCGTCTCGGGCCGAACGGTGCCGCGCCTGCGAGGCGATGACGGACAGGCGACGGCGCAGCCGCGATCCCGTCTAGGCATGCATGGGCGCGGAGGAACCGCGGGGCCGCGGACGCCCTAGCTGTCGAGGTATCCCGCCTCGGCCAGCGCTTCGGCCACGGCCTCGAACCAGGGATCGCCGGGGGCGGGGCCGTCGGCCTGCGGGGCGAAGGCGTCGTCGGCCGCCGGGCGGGCCGCGGGCGCGTCGGCGCGCAGGCGGCCGCCGAGGCCGAAGAAGCCGGACGCCGCCGTCAGGGCCCCGCCGATCGCTGTCATCGTCATGCCGCACCCCGTTCGCGAACCGATCGTTAACGATGGTGTGGGGAAAGCGTTGCACACGCAAGGCGTGCACGTTCGAACGCGCCGTCGGCGCTTGCGTGCGGCTCCGCGGTGACGTGGCCGGCCTGCATCGCCGGCGGGACTTTTCGCGCTTCGCCGGCGGCCCCGCGGACAGCGCCCGGGCGCCCGGGCTATGGACGGCGGCGCGCCGGACCGGCCGCCCCAACCGACAAGATGTCCATGACCGTCATCGCCCTCGTGCTCGTCGCCAACCTGCTGCTCGCCGGGCTGTTCTCCCTCGTCGCCATCGCGGTCGACTGAGGAGGGCCCGGCGCCGGGCGTCAGCGGCCGAGCGGGCGATCGAGGGGGCCGTCCAAGGGGCCGTTCAAGGGGCCGTCGAGCGGATGGAGCCGGTCGGCGGCGACCGGGCCCGCGCCCCGCAGGCGGACGGGGCGCGACAGCCGGCGGGCGAGCGCCCGGAGGTCCGGCGCCGCGGCACCGCCCGGCGCGTAGAGCGCGCGGTCGAGGCCCGCGAGGCCGGCGGCGGTATCGGGGTCGGCGCGCCAGGCCCGGGCGAGATCGGGCTCGGCCGAGAGCGTCGCGGCGCGGAAGGCGGCGGCGTCGTTCGCGGCCGCCGCGCGGCGCAGGGCCGCCCGGGCGCCGCGCGGCAGCCGCAGGCGCCCGGCGCCCGTCCCGAACCCGATCAGCGCCAGCCCGAGGCCGAAGGCGGCGAGCCCGGCGGCGGCCGCGACCCACCGCGCGGTGGCGAGCGGGGGGGCGAGGTCGCCTTCCCGGTCGGGCAGGCCGCCGCCGATCTGGCGGGCGGGGATCTCGGCCTCGCGCATCGTGCGCGACACCGTGTCGAACCACGGGATGACGATCGCGTCGAGGGGGATGATCTCGGGCACGCCGGCCTTCACGTCCCACTGGTAGGTGGCGCGCGCCACCGGGCCGGCGGGGGTGATCAGGGTCTCGCGGGTGACCGGACCGGCGAAGGTGAGGATGCCGCGGGTGCGCATCACCGGGCGCGGCGGCAGCCCCTCGGCGACCATGCCCTGCGCCTCCACCGTCACGATGCGCCGGGTGGTGTCGCCGAGCTTCACCGTCTCCGGGTCGGGCGACCAGGAATCGGTGATCGTCACGTCCTTGGCCGGCAGCCACCACGGCTCCTTGGCGTCCGGGCCGCCGCCCTCCTTGGTCCAGGTCGCGACCGGCAGCGCGACCGGGCCGGAGCGCACGTCGATCACCCGGCGCTGGCCGTCGTCGTTGATCGTCAGGCGGTGGTCGAACGGCTCGATCGTGAAGTCGCCGGCATGGTGCGGAAACACCGCGATCACCCGGTCGAAGGCGATGGCGCTCTGGCCGTCCTTCAGCTTGGTCCTGCTCCAGCGGTCGCGGCCGAGCTGGCTCCAGCTGAAGTTGGCCAGCGTCGGCTGGATCACCTCCTCGAGCAGGATCTGCTGCTTGTAGACCCCGTGGATGCGCAGCAGCACCATCTCGCGCACGAACGGCGCGGCGTTGCCGTTCAATTCGGGCGTGACCGTGAGGGTGAGGTCGCCCGGCTCGACCTCGGCGCGGGCGGGCTGGGCCAGGAGGAGGGCGGCGAACAGGACGGTCCATCGCATGCGACCCGCCCTTTCCTCCCCCCTTTGCGGGCCACGGTGTTCATGCCTCGCATCGGAGCCGTATCGATCGCGCTTGGATCCGCGCCACCCCGTCATCCCGGGGCTGCGCAGCAGAGCCCGGGATCCAGAGTCGCCGACGGCGCATGACGACCAACGCCCTGCGGTTCTGGATCCCGGGCTCGCCTCCGGCGCCCCGGGATGACGGGGAGGGCCTGAGAACCGCGTTTGCGAAGGCCATGAACCCGAAAGTGTCTGCTCGTGAGGGACGCGGCGCGGCGCATTCCAAAGCCTCACCATGGGTTGCTCCCGGCGGGCATGCTGGTGCCGGCTTCGATGCGGCGGGCCTGCTCGGCCTTGAGGCGGAGCTTGAGGTAGCGGCCGGGGTCGTCCGGCAGGGTCCGGAGCCAGAGGCGGTCGGGGCGGATCTCGTGCGCCTCGAAGCTCTTGGTGACGCGACGCACCTCCTTCTCGGGGGCCTCGGCCACCATCGCCGAGCCGCCGCCGGTGCGGCCGCGCCCGGCGGCGTCGCCGGCCGAGCCCCGGGCCTCGCCGCGGCCCGATTCCACGGTCTGCTGCTCGGCCTGGCCGCGGCGCGCGACCTTGCTGTTGCCGGGGATCGAGGCCGAGGAGCTCGCCTCCTTGTTGCCCGCCAGGCCCTCGCCGCTGGAATTGGCCTGGAGGGTGTTGTCCTTCTCCTGGTTGGCGGTGTTGTTGTAGCGGGCGCCGTACTGCGCCGAGCCGTTGGCGGTGCCGCCGCCCTTACGGTCGATCGCCTCGGCGACGAGCTGGGCGATCAGCGAGCGGTTGGCCTGCGCGTCGGCGTCGCGCGGGTTGAACTGCAGCGCCGCGTCGTAGGCCTCGATCGCGCCGGCATAGTCGCCCGTCCGGGCGAGCGCGTTGCCGAGGTTGTAGGCGTTGCGCCGGCCGCCGTTGCGGAACACGGCCGCCGCCTCGTCGTAGCGGCCGGCCTCGTACAGGGCCGGCCCGCGCCAGGCCGGATCGTCGAGCACCACGAGCGCCGCCGAGGGCAGTCCGACCCCGATCAGCAGGCGGCCGAGGCCGGTGCGCGGCTGCGAGACCAGCATCAGCGCGAGGATGCCGGCCCCGGCCGCGGCGAGCCCGAAGGTCCGGGCCCAGCGCCGCCAGCCGCGGGAGAGCGCGGCCGAGACGGCGGGGGAGAGCGGCCGGCGGCCGAGCGCGAAGGCGGCCATCACGCGCTCCTCCGGAACAGGATCAGCGCCGGCCCGAGCGCGAGCAGCAGAAGCCAGCGCCCGAGATCGGCGAAGGCGAGCACGGCGTAGCCGCCCGCCGCCAGGTGCTGCGCGGTGCCGGCGCCGACCGCGTCGAGCACCGGGGCGGGTGCCGACAGGTCGGCCGCGACCCCGCCGCCGGCGGCGGCGAGCCGGTCGAGGGCGGCCCGGTCGGTCTTCGGCGCGCCGGGCGGCAGGGTCTTCTGCGCCGGCACGAACACCCCCTGGAGCCGCCAGCCCTTGGCCCGCATCGCCTCGGCCTCGCGCAGGGCCGCGTCGCCGATGCCGTCGCCGTCGGTGATCAGCACCACGTCGGCGGCGAGCGCGCCGGCCTCCTCCAGGGTGCGGCGGGCCAGCGCCAGCCCGCGCTCGGGGTGGCTGCCGCGGTCGGGCACCGTGTCGGCATCGAGCGCGAACAGGGTGGTGCCGAAGCTGTCGCGGTCGGTGGTCGGCCCGGTCGCGACGTAGGCGTCGCCGGCATAGACCACCAGCGCCACCGCGCGGGTGCCGGCGGCCTCGGCCACGCCCTGCGCGATCTGGCGCAGGTCCTTCAGCCCGCCGCCCTCGGCGACCGAGCGCGACAGGTCGGCGACGATCACCGTCGCATCGAGGTTGCGGAAGGTCGTCGCGTCCTTGCGCTCGACCGCGGGGCCGGTGAGCGCCAGCGCCACGAAGCCGGCGGCGAGCGCGGCCGCGAGGTTCGCCTGCCGCCGCCCGCCGAGCACCGCCCCGCGCCGGACCATCAGCGCCATCAGCGCCGGATCGACCGCCCGCGCCCAGTCGCCGAGGGGCGCGGCGCGGGCGGCGGCGCGGAAGGCCAGCACGGCGACCAGGGGAATCGCCAGCAGCCACCACGGCCGCAGCAGCGCGTAGGCGTCGAGGACGGTCATCGCGGGATGCCCCGGCAGTGGGGAGGGCCCCCCTCTCCCCGCACGCGGGGAGAGGCCCGGACGCACCTCGTCGTGCGGCCGGGAAGCGGAGGCGAAGCCGAGGCGGCGGTGAGGGGACGGTGCCCTGGGAGGCTCGCCGGTCGAAGCCCCCTCACCGTCGGCTGCCGCCTCGCCGCGACGACGACGGGGTCGTCGCGGCCCTCTCCCCGCGTGCGGGGAGAGGGGATGCGCGAAACGGTCGGCGGCAAGGCGGGCACGAGCCCGCGCGCTGGCATCATCCCCGCCTCCGGGAAGCCAGGAGCAGCCCGGCGCAGGCGAAGGCGAGCGCCGCCGGCCAGGGCCAGAGGTCGCGGCGCAGGGGCACCGGGGGGGCCTTGGCGCGGCCGCCCTCCAGGGTGTCGATGGCGTCGGCCACCGCGACGAGGTCGTCGGTGGTCCGCACCCGGAACGCCTTGCCGCCGGTGATCTCGGCCATCTCGCGCAGCGTCTCGGTGTCGACCACGTCCTGCTCGCCGTCGGCGTCGGCCATGTCGCGGGGGCCGAGGGCGATGGTGTAGACCTTGATGCCGAGGTCCTTGGCCAAAGCCGCCACGTCCCGCGGCGTGGTCTGGCCGGCGTTGTTGGCGCCGTCGGAGAGCAGGATCACCGCCTTCGAGGACGCGACCGGCTGGCCGTCGATGCCGGAATCCTTCGGATCGAGCCGGCGCAGCGCCAGCCCGAGGCCGTCGCCGATGCCGGTGGAGCGGCCGACGAGGCCGATCGTCGCCTCCTCCAGGGCCCGCGCCACGCTCGCCGTGTCGAAGGTGAGCCCGGCCGCGACGAAGGCCTGGTCGGCGAAGATCACCAGGCCGATGCGGTCGCCGGCGCGGCGGCGGATGAAGTCGGCGCCCACGCGCTTGACCGCGACGAGGCGGTTCACGGTCTCGCCGTCGAGCGAGAAGTCGCGCCGCTCCATCGAGCCGGACAGGTCCATCGCCAGCATGATCTCGCGGCCCGAGGCCGGCAGGGCGGTGGCCGGCAGGACGAGGCGGGGCCCGGCCAGCGCGACGACGAGGGCCGCCCACAAGGCCCAGATCAGCCAGGTCCGGCGCCGGCCGCGGGCGGCGACGTCGGCGCCGGCCTCGGCGCGCGCCACCAGCGAGGCCGGCACGCGGAGCGCGCCGCTGCCGCCCGCGGCCTCGGCCGGGACGAAGCGCTGCACCAGCAGCGGCAGCGGCAGCAGCAGCAGCGCCAGCGGTGCCGCCCAATCGAACGCGGAACCGAGCGCCGTGACCCAGGCCGGGAGCAGGCTCATCCGCGCATCCGCCCGATCAGGCGCCCGAGCTCGGCATCGAGGACGGCCGGGTCCGGCCGGTCGCTGCGGCGATAGAGCCCCTCGGCGAGGACGCGCCCGGCGCCGGCGGTGAAGAAGGTGGTGGCGAACAGCCCGTCGAGCCTGTGCGCCCAGGCCGTTCCTTGCGCGCTCGCCGCGTCCTCGCCCTGCACGGTGCGGGCGACGCGGCGCAGCAGCCGGGCCTGCGCCACGAGCCGGGCCTCCGGGTCGAGGTTTCGCGCGGCGGCGAGATCGCGCAACGCCGCGCGGCGGACCGTGGCGCGGGCGCGGACCCGGAGATAGCGCACCAGACCGACGAGCAGCGCGGCGGCGAAGCCCGCCAGGATCGCGACCACGACCTCGCCGGAGATCGCCCCCGCCGCCTGGTTCGGCAGGTGCAGCCCGCGCAGGGCCTCGAGGGTAGGAGGAGCGTCGGCGGGGGTCATCGTTTTCCGCCTGCGGGCATACGTACCCCCTCCCCCCGACGGATCTCGGGCAAGCCCGAGATCCGCACCTCGTGTGCCCAAGTCGGGCGGGCCCGACTTGGGTGCGGGGGAGGGTACCCTGCGGAGCAGGGGGGGAGGGAAACGGCGGCGGCTTCACAACACCGCATCGAGCCGCTCCATCAGCGGGGCGTAGGCCTCCGGGCCGGCCTCGACGTCGAGGCGCAGGCCCGCGATGCCGCGGCGGGCGTAGTCGGCCAGGCGCTCGTCGGCGGCGAGGCGCGCGGGCGCCGGCTCGCGGGCGGGCTGGCGTGCGGATTGGCGGGCGGACTGGACAGTGCCGCGGCGGCCGTCGGGCAGGGCGAAGGGGTAGAAGCCCGGCGGCCGGGACCGCTCGAAGGCGTCGCTCACCAGGATCAGGCGGATCGACAGGCTCTCGGCGAGCAGCGTCAGCAGGCGGTCGAAGTCGGGGCCGGGGCTGTCGAGCGCCGAAGCGAGGACGAGGTGGCCGCCGGACGGCAGCAGGCTGCGGGCCAGCGTCAGCAGCGCGTCGAGCGGCGGGTCGGCGGCGGCGGGTTGCGCGAGGGCGCGGGCGTGGGCCGACGCGAGCGCGCCGGTGACGGCCGTCATCGCGCGCTCGCCGCCGGCCGGGCGCAAAGCCGTCGGCTCGTCCGCGCCCGCGACCACGAGGCCGACGCGGCCGCCGTCGCCGACGACGCGCCAGCCGAGCAGCGCCAGCGCCTCGGCCGCCGCCACCGAGCGCAGCGCCCGGCGGGTGCCGAACAGCATCGAGGGGCGGAAATCGGCGAGCAGCACCACGGCGCGGTCGCGCTCGTCGTGGTGGGTGCGCACGTGCAGGATGCCGGTGCGCGCGGTGGCGTTGCGGTCGATGTGGCGGCGGTCGTCGCCCTCCGACCACAGCCGCACGTCGTCGGGCTCCGAGCCGCGCCCGCGGCGCTTGGTGACGATGCCGCCGGGCAGGCCCGCCAGCGTCCGCGTCGCCGGCGTGACGCCGCGGCGCGCGAGGTGGCGCAGGCCCATCAGCGCCTCGCCGGAAAGGTGGAAGGCCGGGTTCGTCTCGGGGGCGGCGGTGGCGGTCATGCCGGAATCCGGCCAGCGCGACGCGGCCGCCTCTCCCCATGGGAGAGGGGGCCCGCGCAGGGCGTGGTCGCGCGGGGCCTTCTCGCGGTTGCCGAGACCACCCTCAGAGCGCCCGCACCCGCTGGACCAATCCGCCGACGATGCCGCGGGTGGTGAGCCCTTCCGCGGCCGCGCGCCAGGTCAGGCCGATGCGGTGGGAGAGCGCGTCGGCGGCGAGGTCCGCCACGTCCTCGGGGACGACGTGGTCGCGGCCGTGGAGGTAGGCCCGCGCCTTGCCGGCGACCATCAGCGCCAGCGTGCCGCGCGGCGAGGCCGGATGCTCGATCGCGGCGCGCAGGTCCGGCGCCGAGGAATCGGTGCGGGTCGCGGCGACGATGCGCACGAGATAATCCTTCAGCGCCGGCGAGACGTAGGTCTTCAGGGCGGCCTCGCGCGCGGCCAGCACCTCGGCGACCGAGAGCTTCACCGGCATCGCCTCGCCGTGATGGTTGAGCTCGCCCTCGACGAGGTCGAGGATCTTCCGCTCGGAGGCCTCGTCCGGCATCCCGACCACGACGTGGAGCAGGAAGCGGTCGAGCTGCGCCTCGGGCAGCGGGAAGGTGCCGGCATGCTCGATCGGGTTCTGGGTCGCCACCACCATGAACGGGTCGGCGAGCGGATGGGTCGCGCCGGAGACGGTGATCTGGCCTTCCGCCATCGCCTCGAGCAGGGCCGACTGCACCTTCGGCGGCGCGCGGTTGACCTCGTCGACGAGGATCAGCGAGTGGAACAGCGGGCCGGGCAGGAACTCGAAGGTGCCGGCATCCTGGCGCCACACGGTGGTGCCGGTGAGGTCGGCGGGCATCAGGTCGGGCGTGCACTGGATGCGGGCGAAGGAGCCGTCGAGCCCGTCGGCGAGGCGCTTGACGGCGCGGGTCTTGGCCAGCCCCGGCGCGCCCTCGATCAGCAGGTGGCCGCCGGTGAGCAGCCCGATCATCAGGCGCTCGACCAGGCCCTCGCAGCCGATCAGCCCGTGCTCCAGGCCGGCGCGGAGCTCGAGGATGCGGGCCCGCAACGGATCGGCGGCGGCAGCCGGACGCTCGGCAAGCGCAGCGCCGCTCATGCGCGCGCGGACCCTGCGCGACACGGCCGGGCCGGCTGGAAGGAAGCCTTCATCCTGCACGTCTCCTCGTCGAAACCGGCGGGCTGAACCCGCCGCACTTGGATTCTTGATCGATCCATAGTCGAGCCGGTGTGCCCGCTGCCCGGGGCACCCGTCAATCCCGCTGCGACCTCGGGCGGGACCGGCTCCCGTCACGGAACCGTCATGCGCGCCCGTCTAGGAGACCGGATGGTCCTTCTGCCCACGCCCCTCCCCGAGCCGGTCAATTCGGCGATCAGCCTGATCGTGGCCTTCGTGCTCGGCACCCTGATCGGCGCCGAGCGGCAGTACCGCCAGCGCACCGCCGGCCTGCGCACGGCGGTGCTGGTGGCGGTGGGGGCGGCCGCCTTCGTCGATCTCGGCATGCGGCTGACCGGGGCCGAGGGCGCGACCCGCACCGTCGCCTACGTGATCTCGGGCATCGGCTTCCTCGGCGCCGGCGTGATCATGAAGGAGGGCATGAACGTGCGCGGCCTCAACACGGCCGCGACCCTGTGGTGCTCGGCCGCAGTCGGCGCCTTCGCCGGCGCCGACCTGCCGCTGGAGGCTTTGTTCGTCGCGGTCGCGGTCCTGGCCTGCAACACCCTGCTGCGCCCGCTCGTCAACGCGATCAACCGCGCGCCGATCGACGAGAGCGCGACGGAGGCGACCTACGAGGTCCAGGTCACCACCGCCCCCGGCACCGCGGGCCCCGCCCAGGACATGCTCGTCGAGCGGCTGGAGGCGGCGGGCTACCCGGTCGGCGGCGTCGAGGTCGAGGAGCGCGGCGACGCGGCGGTGGACGTGGTCGCGACCCTCATCGCCAGCGCGGTGGCGGCCAAGGAGCTCGACGCGGTGGTCGCCGCCCTGCAGGCGCAACCGGGCATCCGCCACGCCACCTGGGCGGTGCAGACGGGGGATTGAGGGAACGGGGCAAGGCGCCGAACCCGTACGTTTCGCGCGCAAGGCGCCCACGTCGCCTTCCCCTCCCCCGCACCCAAGTCGGGCCTGCCCGACTCGGGCACACAGGGTGCGGATCGCGGGCGAGCCCGAGATCGTCGGGGGAGGGAAGGGGGGCGTGTCGAAGCTGCGTCCGAGGGTGGAGGTACCGAACGTGCGGCGGCACACCGGGCGATCCCCAACGGCGCTTTCCGCATCGCGCGATGAAGCCACCTTCCTCCCAAGAAATCCCGAACCCGGCCTCGCAGGAGACATCCCATGGCAGAACTCGAACATTCGTCGGCCAGGAACGCGCTGATCGTCGGGGCCTCGCGCGGCCTCGGGCTCGGGCTCGTCGAGACCTTCCTGGGGCGCGGCTGGCGCGTCACCGCGACCCAGCGCAAGGCCTCGCCGGGCCTGGCCGCCCTCGAATCCGAGGCGCTGACGATCGAGACCGCCGACATCGACGACGACCAAGCGGTCTCGGCCCTGCACGACCGGCTGGCGTCCCGAACATTCGACCTGGTGTTCGTGGTGGCCGGCGTGGCGACGCAGGCGCACGATCCGCTGCACGCGGTGCCGCGGCCGGTCGCGGCGCAGGTCTACCTCACCAACGCGATCAGCCCGGTCCGCTTCGCCGAAGCCTTCCGCGATCGGCTCGCGCCCGGCGGCAGCCTGGTGTTCATGAGCTCGATCCTCGGCAGCGTCGGGCTCAACACCTCCGGCGGCTGGGAAAACTACCGCGCCAGCAAGGCGGCGCTGAACACCCTGGTCCGCAGCTTCGCGATCCGCCACGCGGCGGAGAACCTGAGCGTGGTGCTGATGCATCCGGGCTGGGTGCGGACCGAGATGGGCGGCGACGGGGCCGACATCGACGTGGCGACCAGCGTCGCCGGCATGGCCGACGTGATCGAGGCCCGGCTCGGCCGGCCCGGCACGGCCTATCTCGACTACCGCGGCGAGACGCTCGCCTGGTAGCGCGGGACCCGAAGGCGGTCCGCGGGCGCCGTCAGCGCCGCGGATCGAGCGGGCGGCCGCGGCGCTCGACGATCACCGGCGGGCGGGTGCGGCGCTCGACGATGACGGTGCGCGGCGCCCGGCTCGGGCCGGCCTGGGCGATGATCCGCTCCGGCACGCGCTCGGGCTTGGCCCGCAGCGCCGCGACGACGTGCGGGCGGACCTCCTCGGCGGGCAGGCCGATCAGCCCGGCGGCGATCTCGATCTGCTGCTCGAGGTCGTCGGACAGGTCCTGCGCGGCGGTCACCGCCTCGACGATCGTCGGCGGCTCGCGGCGGACCCGGATCGGCGGCAGGTCGGCAAAGCTCTTCTTCGACTTCTTCACGGCAGGGCTCGCGCTCGTCATGGCCCACCGTACCCGATTCGCGCCGATTGTGCACCGCATCAAAACGAGGCCGTCGCCGTCCTGCCATGCATGCCCCGGCGTGCCGAAGAGGCAGGCAGAGGTGCGCCGCAATCCTGCGGGCGCGCTGGCGCATTCATGATGCAGTTGCCGTCTCAAGCGGCACGACGATGCGTCGAAATGGCGCGGGAGGAGACGCGTCCCGGGGCGTGGTTCGGTCACCGCGGCCCGCGATCATCACTTCGAGACGCCCGCAGATTCCGAGACAGCCGCAGCCCCGAGCCGTGATGACGAGCCCGCCGACCGCCAACCACGATCCGCGCACCACGCCGGCCCGGCCGGACCTCGCCGACATCCGACTGCGCGGCGCGGTCGAGGCGGCGCGCTTCGTCGCCGGCGAGCCGCGCCGGGTCGTGGTTCCGGCCGCCCCGCTTCGCCGGACGCCGCGACCGGAGGCCGGGCTCGAGACCGAGGCGGTGATGGGCGACGCGGTCGCCGTGTACGAGGTCGGCGACGGGTTCGCCTGGGTCCAGCTCGTGCGCGACGGCTATGTCGGCTACCTGCCGGCGGCGAGCCTCGGCTCGGCCGACCCGGCCCCGACCCACCGGGTGACGGCCCTGCGCAGCTTCCTCTACCCCGCCCCCGACATGAAGCGCCCGGCGCTCGGCCATCTCGGGCTCGGGGCGCGGATAACGGTCGCAGACACGGCCGGCGACTTCGTCCGGGTCGGCGACGCCTTCGTCTTCGCGGCCCACTGCGCGCCCCTCGACCGCACGGTGCCGGACTACGCGGCCACCGCCGAGCGGCTGGTCGGGACGCCCTACCTGTGGGGCGGGCGCACCAGCCTCGGGCTCGACTGCTCGGGCCTGGTCCAGCTCTGCCTCGATCTCGCCGGCCTGCCCTGCCCGCGCGACGCCGACCAGCAGGCCGGCGCCGTCGGCCGCGCCCTGCCGATCGGCTTCGACGGCCTGCGCCGCGGCGACTTCGTCGACTGGCGCGGCCATACCGGCCTGATGCTCGACGCCGACACCCTGATCCACGCCAACGGCCATCACATGGCGGTGGCGGTCGAGCCCCTGCGCCGGGCGGCGGAGCGGATCGCCGCCAACAGCTACGGCGCGATCACCGGGATGCGCCGGCTGGAGGCGTGAGGGCGCGACTTCCCCGCCGCACACCGATCGTGTCGACCACCTCGCGCCGAACGGGCCCCCTCTCCGGAAAGGGACAGGGGGCCCGCGCTTTGCCGGCAAAACAGGTGAGCGCGGCAGACCTTCGCGCGGGATGCGCCGCGATCGGTTCGCGCGGCGGGGAAGCGCAGGATCGACCGCGGAGCCTCCCGCGCCGCGTCCCCTACCCCTTCAGCCGCATCTTGATCCGGTAGGTCAGCCCGTCGCGGACGTCGCGGTAGGCGTCCATGCGCTGCTCGCGGGAGGCGTCCTGGAGGATGGTCGGGTCCGCCGTCTGCCAGTACTCGACGTCGGCCGCCAGGGTGTGGGTCATCGCCAGCGCCTTGTGGTGCGCCTCGGGGGCCAGCGTCACGATCAGGTCGAAGTTCAGCCCCTCCCACTCGTCGAGCTCCTCGATGGTGCGGGGCCGGTGCTTCCTGGCGTCGATGCCGATCTCGTCCAGCGCCGCGACCATGAACGGGTCGACCGGCTCGCCCGAGCGCACCCCGGCCGACTGCACGTAGACCGACTTGCCGAAGTAGTGGCGCGCGATCACCTCCGCCGCGGGCGAGCGCACGGCGTTGAAGTTGCACATGAACAGCACCGACTGGACCCGGCGCTTGCGCGGCACGACGAGGTCGCCGGGCGGAGGCGGGACGAGGACGTCCATCGCGCGGGGGCTCTCAGCGTCTGTGCCGGTGCGGGCGTCGGCGGCGCAGGCCCACCTCAGCCCTTCCAGTGCAAGGCGAAGACCAGGGTGAACAGCCGCCGGGCGGTGTCGTGGTCGAGGTCGACCTTGCCGGCCAGGCGCTCCCTCAGGGTCTCGGACGCCTCGTTGTGCAGGCCGCGCCGGCCCATGTCGATCGCCTCGATCTGCGTCGGGGAGGCGGTGCGGATGGCGTTGTAGTAGCTCTCGCAGATCATCTCGTAATCGCGGATCACCCGGCGGAACGGGGTCAGCGACAGCAGGTGGGTCATCACCGGGTCGCCCGTCGGGGACAGGATCGCGAAGGAGAGCTTGTTCTCGACGAGCCCGAGGTTGAGCGCGTAGGGCCCGGTGCGGCCCAGGATCGCGAAGTGGTTGTCCTCGAGGATGTCGAAGATCGCGATCGCGCGCTCGTGCTCCTGGTCGGGGTTGCCGCGGCCGATCGAGTCCTCGTCGAGCGTGACCCCGATCAGGCGATCCGTGCCCTTCCCGGCCGGCTCGGCCCGCTTCTCGACCCCCGTCCCACCCCCCTTGACCTCCGACATCGTGCGCGTGCCTTCAAAGGTTCAGCCGGATCGCGACGGAGCGGGCGTGCCCCTCGAGGCCCTCCGACCGGCCCAGCGTTATCGCCGCGGGGCCGAGCGCCCGCAAGCTCTCCGGCGTGCAGGCCAGGATCGTGGTGCGCTTCATGAAGTCGAGCACCCCGAGGCCGGACGAGAACCGCGCCGAGCGCGCGGTCGGCAGGACGTGGTTGGGGCCGCCGACGTAGTCGCCGATCGCCTCGGGCGTGTGCGAGCCGAGGAAGATCGCCCCGGCGTTGCGGATTTTTCGCGAGAGCGCCTCGGCGTCCTGCGTCTCGATCTCCAGGTGCTCCGGCGCCAGGCGGTCGACCAGCGGCACCGCCTCGTCGAAGCTGCGGACCCGGACGATCGCGCCGTAGTCGCGCCAGCTCGCCCGCGCGATCTCCTGGCGCGGCAGGGTGGCGAGCGCGCGCTCGACGGCGGATTCCGCGGCCTCGGCCAGCGCGGCGCTGTCGGTGATCAGGATCGACTGGGCGGCGACGTCGTGCTCGGCCTGGGCCAGCAGGTCGGCGGCGATCCAGTCCGGGTTGGCGTGGCCGTCGGCCAGGATCAGCACCTCGGAGGGGCCGGCGATCATGTCGATGCCGACCTGGCCGAACACCCGGCGCTTGGCCGCCGCGACGTAGGCGTTGCCGGGCCCGACGATCTTGGCCACCGGCGCGATCGTCTCGGTGCCGTAGGCCAGCGCCGCCACCGCCTGCGCCCCGCCGACGCGATAGACCTCGTGGACGCCCGACAGATGCGCGGCGGCGAGCACCAGCGGGTTCGACTGCCCGTCGGGCATCGGCACCACCATGACGATCCGCGGCACCCCGGCGACGCGGGCGGGAATCGCGTTCATCAGCACCGAGGACGGGTAGCTCGCCGTGCCGCCGGGCACGTAGAGCCCGACCGATTCGAGCGCGGTCCAGCGCCAGCCCGAGGTGACGCCGAGGGCGTCGGTGGTCCGGCGGTCGCCGGGGACCTGCTCCACGTGGAACGCCTCGATCCGGGCGGCGGCGAAGCGCAGCGCCTCCAGCGCCTCGGCCGGGCAGGCTTCGAGCGCCGCCGCGATCTCGTCCGCGGTGACGCGCAGGGCGGACGCGCCGAAGCCGTCGCCGAGCCGGTCGAATGTTCGGGTGTAGTCGACCAGCGCCGCGTCGCCGCCCTTCACCACGCCGGCGATGATGGCGCGCACGGTCTCGTCGACGTCCTCCGAGATCTCGCGCTTGACCGTGAGCAGCCGGGCGAAGTCGTCCGCGAAGGTCGGGTCGCTGCTATCGAGGCGGATCATCGGGCACTTCTTCTGGTGAGGGCGTGGGACGCGACGGCTCAGGCCGACGGGCCGGAGGCGGGCGCCGCGTGGCCCGGGCGGCTGTCGGCCTCCCAGACCGGCCCGAGATCCTTCATCCGCGCCTCGATGCACTCGACGTCGAGGCGGATCGCGGCCTGGCCGGAGAACAGCAGCGTGACGATGCCGGACGGCGCCTCGGTCTCCTCGAAGGTGATCGCGAGCAGGCTCAAGCTGGCATCCCCCGGCGTCAGGCCGCGGGTGCGGACCCCGAGCACGCGCTCGAAATGCAGGCCGGCGAGCCGCCGCCGCGGCGTCTCCGGCGCCTGCCAGTCGAACCGGCGCAGCGCCAGCACGAAGCGGTGCTCGGCGGCGAGGAAGGTGAGGTCGGCCACGTTCAGCACCGCATCCTGAAGGTGGGCGGAGATGACGGTGAGGTCCTCGGCGTCGAGGGCCGCGAGCTTGAGGAGCTCCATGTCGGGGGGCCGCTCCGGGGGAGGTTTCACGGGAAACATTTTCGCCCGCGTCAGTAGCGAGGCCGGCCGGTTCCGGCAACCGCAGGCCGTCGTCGCAGGCCGAGGGCGGACGGGGCGGCGGCCGTGCACCATGCCGGACGATTGTGGCGGCCGATGCGCAGTCTGCCGCGTTGAGCGTCGGGGCCGCCGGACGGACAGCCGTTGCGCCGGCCTCAGCCGACGTTCAGGCAGCCCCGCGTAGACACCCGGTCGACCCCACGTCGACCTCGGACCGGAGACGGACACACCTTATGACCATGAAGCGCCTCACCCTCGCGGCCATCGCCGCCCTGACCCTCGGGACGACCCTCGGCGCGACCGTGGCGAGCGCCCAGTACTACGATTACGGCGGCCCGCGCCGGTTCGACCGCGGCTACGACGACGATCGCCCGCGCCGCCGCGACTACGACGAGGATCGCTACGACCGTCGCCGCGACGACTTCCGCGGCAGCCGCGGCGGCAGCATCTGCGTCACCGCCCGCGGCAACTGCGTCACCCGCCCGGCGCCGTTCAACTCGTCCTGCGGCTGCGAAGTCCCGGGCTTCGGGTTCAAGCGCGGCGCCATCGGCCGCTGATCGGAAGGCTTCCCATCAGCGAGGGGCCGTCCAGCCATCCGGGCCGGGCGGCCCTTCTCGTTTCGGACGCCCGTCGATCGGGATTCCCCCCGCGACTTCGTCCCGAGGCGCGCCCACCAGGCTGACGCCGCGACGGATGGGGGTGCGGGCGGGCGACGGAGCGTCCCCTCCCCCCGGTCGCCGATCGGCGCGCCCGGCGAGGGGGAGCCGGCCCGAGTCCTGAAAGGCGGCCCGCTTCGCTCAGGCGGCGCGGACGCCCGCCAGGAAGGTGCCGATCTCGGCGCGCAGCCGTGCCGACTGGTCGGCGAGCTCGTCGGAGGCCAGCAGCACCGCCGCGACCTCGGTGCCGGCGGCGTCCGCCGCGCGGGCGACGGCGGCGATGTCCGCCGTCATGGCGCCGGTGCCGGCCGAGGCCTGGCCCATGTTGCGCACGATCTCCTGGGTCGTCACGCCCTGCTCCTCCACCGCGGCGGCGATGCTGGTCGCCACCTGGTTCATCGCGTCGATCCGCCCGGTGATCGCGTGGATCGCCCCCGAGGCCTCCCCCGCGGCGGCCTGGATCGAGGCGATCTGCTGGCCGATCTCCTCCGTCGCCCGCGCGGTCTGCGCGGCGAGGTCCTTGACCTCGGCCGCCACCACCGCGAAGCCGCGGCCGGCCTCGCCCGCCCGCGCCGCCTCGATCGTGGCGTTCAGGGCCAGCAGGTTGGTCTGCCCGGCGATGGTCGAGACCAGGCCGACGACGTCGCCGATCCGGGTCGCGGCCGCGGCCAGCGCATCCATGGCGGCCTGCGTGCGGGCCGCCTCGCGCACCGCGCCGTCCGACATCTCCGCCGCCTGCTCGACCTGCCGCCCGATCTCCTGGACCGTGGCCCCGAGCTCCTCGGCCGCCGCGGCGACGGTGTTGACGTTCCGGGCGGTCTCGTGGGCGGTGCTCGCGACGCTGCTCGACCGCTGCGAGGTGCCCGCGACCGCGTCGCGCATGCCGCCCGAGGCGACCTGCAGGCCGGCCACCGAGCCGGCGACCCGCGCGACGATGCCGCCGACCGACCGCTCGAAGCGCTCGGCGAGGTCGCCGAGGAGGGCGCGGCGCGCCTGCGCCTCGCGCAGGCGCGCCGCCTCGGTGGTCTTCAATTGCTGCGCGGCTTCCTCGAGGGAGACGTCGCGGATCGTCACCACCGCCCGGGCGATGTCGCCGATCTCGTCGCGCCGGCCGCTGCCGGGCACCTGCTCCAGGGCCTGCCGGGCGGCCAGGGCCTTGAGCGCGGCGGTGAGCGCGCCGAGGGGCCGCGCGATCGACCGGGCCAGCAGCAGGCCGAGGATGGCGGTGCCGGCCAGCACCCCGAGCCCGACCAGCGCCAGCGTCCGCGACAGGGTCGAGACGGCGCCGATCGCCTCGTCGAGGCTCTGCTCGGCGATCACCGTCCAGGGCGCGCCGAGCACCGACACGACCGAGGACGCCGCCAGGTGCCGGCCGTCCGCGCCCGAAAAGTCGAACGGCCGCCCCTCCGCGAGGCGGGCCGGGGCGATCCCGAGCGCATCGAGGGGGCTGCCGGCCTTGGCGTCCGGGTTCAGCGGCGGCCGGGTGCGCAGCAGGCCGTCGGCGCCGGCCGAGAGCGTCTGCCCGGTCTCGCCGAGGCCGGTGCGCTTCGACAGGGTGGGGTCGAACAGGGCCGGCCCGACCCGCATCACGACGTAGCCGATGCGCTCGGCCGCCTGCGCCGTGCCCATGGCGACGTTGGCGCGCTTCGTCACCGCGCGGCCGATGAAGGCGGAGGGCCCGGCATCGACCGGATAGGCCGCGAAATCCTCGAACAGGGCGGCCTCGGGGTCGGCGGCCTTCAGGCGCTCGAACAGCCGCGCCAGCCCGGTTCCCCGCAGCGCCGGATCGGAGACCGGCCGCGCGAAATCCTCGCCCTTGGTGGTGGTGTAGACGATGCGCCCGCCCTCATCGAGCACCATCAGGTCGGCGTAGCCCGCCTGCGCCAGCAGCTTGCGGGCGACCTCCTGCACCTTCGCGTGCCGGCGCCCGTACATCGTGTTGGTCGCCGTGCCGTCGAGCGCGATGCGCGCCGCCGCCGTCTCCGGCGCCCGGAAGGCGGCCAAGAGGCCGGCATAGTCGGGCTTGGACGGGTCGAGGGTCTCGATCAGGTCGGCGACGTTCGACACCACCTGCGGGTGCGCCGCCACCGTGAGGAAGTCGGCCTGCATCCGGTCGGCGACCAGCTCGACCCCATCGCGCCGCGCGTCGGCGGCAAGCTGCAGCCGCTCGCGCGCCGCCTCCATCAGCCCGGCGCGGGCCTGGTGCCAGCTGAAGCCGCCCATCGCCGTGGCGCTGAGGAGCGCGAGCCCGATGGTCATGGCGGGCAGGCGCGCCTCGAGACGTGAGAATGCCGACATCGATCCGTCTCGAAAATGCTCGGAGAGCTTGAGCCGGTCCTTAGGCAGGCGCGCGTTAAGATTCCCTGCTCGTGCGAGCCGCACGAGACAAGACGACGATCCTATAAAACCGTATCGATTGGGATTATCGGCGGTCTTCGCAGCCGCATCCGCCCGCGCTCGACTGCCCGGGCCCGGCCCGCGCCGCGCGAATGCAGGCGGGCGGGCGCTCGATACGGCGGGCGATTCAGGCCCGCACGCGCTCGATCCGCGCGCCGCAGCGGGCGAGCTTGGCCTCCAGCGCCTCGAAGCCGCGGTCGAGGTGGTAGACCCGGTTGATCTGGGTCTCGCCCTCGGCCGCCAGCCCCGCGATCACCAGCGACACCGAGGCGCGCAGGTCGGTCGCCATCACGGGCGCGCCCTTGAGGCGGTCGACGCCCTCGACGATGGCGAGGTCGCCCTCGAGGCGGATCCGGGCGCCCAGGCGCGCCAGCTCCTGCACGTGCATGAAGCGGTTCTCGAAGATGGTCTCGCGGATCTGCGACTGGCCGTTGGCCAGGGTCATCAGCGCCATGAACTGCGCCTGCAGGTCGGTGGGGAAGCCCGGGAACGGGTCGGTGGTCACGTCGACCGCCGCGATTCCCGCCCCGTTGCGCCGCACCCGGATGCCGCCGGGAACCTGGGTGATCTCGGCGCCGGTGGTGGAGAGGATGTCGAGGGCCGAATGCAGCAGGTCGGCGCGGGTGTTCTCCAAGACCACGTCGCCGCCGGTCATCGCCACCGCCATGGCGTAGGTGCCGGTCTCGATCCGGTCGGGCAGCACCTCGTGGCGGGCGCCGTTCATGCGGGCGACGCCCTCGATCACGATGCGCGGGGTGCCGGCGCCCTGGATGCGGGCGCCCATCTTGGTGAGGCACTCGGCGAGATCCACCACCTCCGGCTCGCGGGCGGCGTTGGAGATCACCGTGGTGCCGTAGGCGAGGGAGGCCGCCATCAGCGCCACGTGGGTGCCGCCGACGGTTACCTTCGGGAAGTCGATCTCGGCGCCGCGCAGGCCGTTCTTGGTCTTGGCGACGACGTAGCCGGCATCGATCTCGATCTGCGCGCCGAGCCTCTCCAGCGCCATGATCAGGAGGTCGACCGGCCGGGTGCCGATGGCGCAGCCGCCGGGGAGCGAGACCTTGGCCTCGCCGAAGCGCGCCAGCAGCGGCGCGACCACCCAGAAGCTCGCCCGCATGGTCGAAACCAGCTCGTAGGGCGCCGTGGTGTCGATGACGTTGGAGGCGGTGAGCCGGATGGTCTGGCCGGTCTCGGTGGTCTGCCCCGGGCGCTTGCCGACCACCATGTGGTCGACGCCGTGGTTGCCGAGGATCCGCGTCAGCGCGGCGATGTCGGCGAGCCGCGGCACGTTGGCGAGCTCCAGCGTGTCGCCGGTGAGAAGGCTCGCGATCATCAGCGGCAGGGCGGCGTTCTTCGCCCCCGAGATCGGGATCGTGCCGTTGAGCGGCACGCCGCCGGTGATGTGGATGCGGTCCATGGTCTCGTGATCCTCACGCGCCGCGCTTCGTCCCGCGCGCCGCCGGCCCTGCCCCTCGGGCGCTCGCCGCCCATGCTCGAGCGCAGCCTATAGGCGAGTTTTGTCCGAAAGGGGACCGCGCCGGCGCGCCGGGTCTTTGCTCGGTTCGCAGGCCGGCCTCGGAGGCGGGAGCATCGCGGCGCCGATCCGCGCCGCCCCTTCCGCTTCGCCCCGGACGATCCGGGAAGGACCCGGCCCGGCGACGGGACGCAGGCCCCTGCCGAGCCCGGCGAAACGCGTCCCGCCTCATCCAAGTGACGTCGCGGAGGAGCCGGCTCGACGGGCTCGGGCTGCGGACGCAGCGCCGATGCCTCGCGTGCCGCCTACGACGACGGCGCGTCCGACGGGGCCGGGTCGCGGTCGTCCGGCGGCTCGGCGGCGTCCTCCGCCGCGACCTGCCCCTCCTCCTGCGCCGCCTCTTGCCCCGCCGCCGGCTCGCCCCGGCCGCGGACCTGGCGCTTGCGCCGCCGCAGGTTCTCGCGCAGGGCCGCCTTGAGGCGGGCGGCCCGGGCCTCGTCGTTCTTCGTCGTCATGCGTCACGCGACCCATCGTCGCCTTCGACTCCTAGATCGTCCGCCGGCACCTCACAATCCATCCGTCGGGGCGATGGCCCCGGCGGCGTTCAAAGGGTCGCTCGAATGCCGGCGGCGGCCCCCCGTCGGCCTGCAAGGCAGGGATGACGCCCCGTCACCTTGAACCGATTCCAGATCCGGCTGTATCTTCCGGTCCGACGGCGCCACGCGACGCCGCCGGATTCCTCTCCACCCGATGCGCGATCGGGCGCGCCGGACCGTACCGGTCCTCGGCCGCGCCTTCCCGCATCCCGAACAGGCCCGGCCGACGACGATCCCGCGCCTCGGCGCATCCGACGCCCGGCCAGCCCCCAAGGACATCCATGCCCGAGACCCGGCCCGCCTCCACACCGGCCCCCACGCACGCGCACGGTTCCGAACGCGGCCCGGGCTCCGTGCAGGGCCAGATCGCGGCGCGGCGGGTGGACTACGAGGCGCATTTCCGCGGCGCGCTGGAGCGCCTGCACGGCGAGCGCCGCTACCGGGTGTTCGCCGACATCGAGCGCATCGCGGGCCGCTTCCCGATCGCGAACTGGCGCCGGCCGGACGGGGCGACCTCGGAGATCACCGTGTGGTGCTCGAACGACTACCTCGGCATGGGCCAGCACCCGGAGGTGGTCTCCGCGCTCACCGACACGGCCAAGCGCTGCGGCGTCGGCGCCGGCGGCACCCGCAACATCGCCGGCAACAACTCGCCGCTGGTCGACCTCGAGCGCGAGCTCGCCGACCTGCACGGCAAGGAGGCGGGCCTGGTCTTCACCTCGGGCTACGTCTCGAACCAGGCCGGCATCTCCACCATCGCCAAGCTGATCCCGGACTGCCTGATCCTGTCGGACGCGTTCAACCACAACTCGATGATCGAAGGCGTGCGCCACGCGGGCTGCGAGAAGCGGATCTTCCGCCACAACGACCTCGCGCACCTGGAAGCGCTGCTGGTCGAGGCGGCCGGCCGCAACGTGCTGATCGCCTTCGAGAGCGTCTACTCGATGGACGGCGACGTGGCGCCGATCGGCGCGATCTGCGACCTCGCCGAGCGGTACGGCGCGATGACCTACCTCGACGAGGTCCACGCGGTCGGCCTCTACGGGCCGCGCGGCGGCGGCATGGCCGAGCGCGAGGGCGTGATGCACCGGGTCGACGTGATCGAGGGCACGCTGGCCAAGGGGTTCGGCTGCGTCGGCGGCTACATCACCGGCTCGGCCGCGCTCTGCGACGCGGTGCGGAGCTTCGCCCCCGGCTTCATCTTCACCACGGCGATCCCGCCGGCGATCGCCGCCGCCGCGCGCGCCTCGGTGCGCTACCTCAAGCGCTCGACGGCCGAGCGCGAGGCGCACCAGCGCCAGGCCGCCGCGACCAAGCGCGCGCTGGAGGAGGCCGGCCTGCCGGTGCTCGCCACCGAGACGCACATCGTGCCGGTGATGGTGGGCGACGCCGAGCTGTGCAAGGCGGCCGCCGACCACCTGCTCGAGCGCCACGCGATCTACATCCAGCCGATCAACTACCCGACGGTGCCGCGCGGCACCGAGCGCCTGCGCATCACCCCCTCGCCGTTCCACGACGCCGCCCGCATCGCCACCCTGACGGCGGCGCTGGTCGAGACCTGGGACACCCTCGACCTGCCGCGCGCCGGCACGGTGTTCGCGCAGGCGGCGGAGTAGGCGGGCGCCGCCGGAAGAGCCGGAGGCTCAGTTCGGCTTCGGCTTGTTCCCGCCCGGCACCCAGCCGTGCGCCTCGGCGGTCGCGGCGAGCTTCGCCTGCATCTCGCCGGCCAGGCTGCCGATCCAGTGCTGCATGCCCGTCAGCTGCGCCTGAGCCAGCTGCGGCTGCGCCTTGGCCATGTTGCGGCCGGCCGGCGTGTCGTAGAACGCGGCGATGGCCTCCAGGTCCGCCTTCGACAGCACGGCCGCGAACGAGATCGCCTGCAGGTTGAGCAGCTCGTCGTAATGCTCGGAGAGGATCGGCATGATCACCTCCTGCACCATGACCTTGGCCCGATCGGGCTGCTTGAGCCCCATCTGCTGGACCATCGCCGTCATCGGCGCGGTCATCGCCTGGAGCGTGGTGTCGCGATCGCCCTGGGCGCGGGCGACCACCGCCTTCGCCGCCGCCAGGCGGGCCGGATCGAGGGTGACTTGAGGCGTGACCTGGGAAGGGACTTGGGGAACCGCCTTCTGCGGCGCCTCGGCGCGGGCGGGTCCCGCCAGCCCGAGGGCGAGGGCCATGAAGGTGAGGCTGGCGATGCGCATCACGCGTCCTCCGGAGACGAAAACCGCCGGCCGCGAATCGGGCCGGGCCGAAGCATAGGCGGTGCCGGCGGATCGGCCTAAAAGCTCGGCCGCGTTGCATCCGCGCGCCGGATGCGCTGTGACTGCGCCCGCACGAATCGAACGGGGAGCGTTGAGCGGATGTCGGGTGGTCACGGAGCGGGCGGGACGTCGAACAAGCGCGTCGCGCTGCTGATCTCGGTGCTGGCGCTGTTCCTCGCCTTCAGCGAGACGCTGGGCAAGGCGGCGCAGACCGACGCGATCGGCGCCAACGTCGAGGCGGCCAACCAGTGGGCGTTCTTCCAGGCGCGCACCATCCGCGCCACGGTGCTCAAGACCGCCGACGAGGCGGTGGCCCTGGTGCCGCCGGGGCCGAACCAGGACGCAATCGCGGCCAAGCGCGCCGAGTGGGCGAAGACGATGGCACGCTGGGATTCCGAGCCCGCCACCGGCGAGGGGCGCAAGGAACTCGCCGAGAAGGCGAAGACCGCGCAGAACAACCGCGACCTCTCGCTGCTGCGCTACCACCATTACGAGCTGGCCTCGGCCGCCTTCCAGATCGGCATCGTGCTGGCCTCGGCCGAGGTGATCACCGGCATCGTCGCCCTGGTCTTCGCCGGCGGCCTGCTCGGCGCGGCCGGCGCGGTGCTGCTCGGCTTCGGCTACCTCGCGCCGCACGCCCTGCCGTTCCTCCACTGAGGGGACGGCCTCACCGGTCGCCGAACCAGTCGTCGAACCCCGGCTCGATGCACCGGTAGCCGACGAAGCAGCTCGGGTCGGTGCGCGTCGGCGCGTAGGCGGATCGCGTCACCTCCGTCGCCGCGCAGAAGCTGCGGTCGCGGACGAAGCGGTCGTAGGTCGGGCCGCCGGTGCCGAGCACGATGCCGCCGGCGCGGGCGACGGCGCCGCGGGCCTGCGCGCAGGTGAGCGTCGTGGTGTCGACGCGCTGCGCCTGGGCCGGGCCGGCGGCGGCCAGCAGGCCTGCGGCGAGCAGCAGGGGGACGGCGAGAAGCAGGGGAGCGGCGATCGGCGGGCGGGCTGCGATCGGGCGGCGCACGGGCGGTCTCCTTCGGTGTGCCGGAGGAACGCCGCGTGCCGCCGCGCGGTTCAGGCCGCCCGGCGCGCGGGGTCGGCGAGGCTCGGCTCCGGCGGCCGGCCGGACGGGGCGAGCAGGCGCCGGCGCAGCCGGGCGCAGGGGCGCTCCACCGCGACCTGCATCAGCGCGCAGAGGGCGAGCGTCGGCACCAGGCCGGCGGCGATCAGCACGAGCGGGCCCGAGCCCGGCCGCAGGTGCAGCAGCAGCGCGATCACCGTCGGGTGCACCAGGTAGAAGCCGTAGGAGTACAGCCCGAGCCGGCGCATCGGCGCGGAGCCCAGGGCCCGCACGACCCATCCGCGGCCCTGAAGCGCCGCCGAGAACGGCACGAGCAGCGCCGCGCTCTGCAGGGTGTAGCGCAGGGTCTCGCGGAAGGCGGGGTCGCGCACCGCGAGGGTGGCGAGGATCACGGCGCCCGCCGCCGCCACGTGCCAGGGTTTCGGCCGCCAGGCGCGGTCGGCCGGGATCACCGGGTTGTTCCACAGGCCGAGGCAGCAGCCGAACAGGATCGCGTCGATGCGGGTGTGGGTCCAGGAGTAGTTCAGGCTGTAGTCGGCGAGCCGCCACACGTTGAGGCCGCGGATCGCCAGCACTGCGCCGCACAGCGCCAGGCACGCCACGGCCGCCCGCCGCGGCGACAGGCGCCCGAGCCACGCGAGGTAGGCCAGCGGGAACAGCAGGTAGAAGTGCTCCTCGATGGCGAGGCTCCACAGCGGCACCGGCAGCACCCGCTCGGTGCCGAGAAGGTCGGGATAGTTCGTCAGGAACGTCGCCTGCCCGAGCACCGCCGCCGCGTCGACCGGCATCCAGTCGAGCAGCCCGAGCCCGTGGAGCAGGCCGGACAGCGCCAGCGCCAGGTACATCGGCGGCAGGATGCGCAAGCTTCGGCGCAGGTAGAACGCCGGCAGCGAGACCGTCCCGGTCCGCCCCCGCTCGATCCGCAGCAGCGTGGTGATCAGGTAGCCCGACAGGAAGAAGAACACCGTGACGCCGAAGCCGCCGGGCACGACGTGGCTCAGCCCGCAATGGGCGACGTAGACAACGGCGATCGCCAGCGCCCGAACCCCGTCGAGCTGCGGCAGGTAGGGCATCGCGGGCGGGACCGGGGCGGTGGGGCTCGGGATGGCAGGCTCCTCGCGGATCTTTCGACGATCGCCGGACAGGACAAGCAGGAAACCGGAAATTTTCCGTCCGCGCCATCCGCGCCGGCGCCGGAGGCGGGCGCCGCATCGTCCCTCCCCTTCCGTGGGGGAAGGGACGAGGCGTGCGAATCTCCGCGAGGCTATCGCACCGTCCGCACGGGGATCGGGCCAATACATCGGCCGGTTCGTGCGCCGCCGCCGCATGCGACACTCGCGCGGTTGCCGTCCCGGTCGGGATGTATACGATTCTGCCATCGCGGCCCCAGTATTCGGCGCTCCGCGCCTGAGAGACGGATGCGCTCCCGCCTTCCACGCGTGGACAGCCTGTGCCCCGCTACTTCTTCGACATCCACGACGGCTTCCACCAGCGCGACGACGTGGGCACCTTGTGCGAGGACGTGCAGGCCGCCGCGCTCTAGGCCAAGCGCCTGCTGCCCGCCATCGCCGTCGACGAGAGCCCGGCCGAGGGCGAGCGCCAGACCATCACCGTGGTGGTGACGGACGAGGACGGATACGCCGTCTACTCGGCCGCCCTCGCCTTCGTCGGCACCTGGCTCCTGCGCTGACCTCGGCGCCTGCGCCGACCAAAGGCCTGCGCGCGCAGCTTGACCCTGTGAAAGGCCGCGAAGGGTGGTGAACGGAAGCCGGCTTGGCGCTTGAAAGCCGACGTTCGATTTCGTGCCCTGGTCGCTCGGCTCGCGCCGGCGGGCGCGGGGCAGGTCGCTCACGGCCCGAACCCTCTCGGATGCCCTGCGCCTCGGCCTCGACGAGGGGCATTCGCCCACTTTGAATTTAGAATATTTTCAGATTTGAAACGTTTTAAGTGTGTGATCTATAACACGTTTTTGGCTTGATCGCGGATCCGTGAAGGACGATCACACGGGTACTGCGCTCGTCCGAGCGCGCGCCAGCGTGATCCATGTCCCACCGCTCCTCGCTCCTCCCCGTCTTTCTCACCACCACAATCCTCGCCGGTCCCGTGGTGGCACAAGATGGCACCGTTCAGCTCAACGAGATCTCGGTCGAGGCGGTGGGACCCGGCAACGCCGCGCCGGCATCGGCCGGCTCCGGCGGCCTCAACGTCAGCGCCGGCGACGGCGGCACGGCCGCCACCAGCGGCGGCGGTGGCGGCCCCTCCGGGATCACCGGCTACACCGCGCGCGTCGCCACGGCCGCCACCAAAACCAACACCCCGCTAATCGAGGCCCCGCAATCGGTCTCGGTGGTCACCCGAGAGCAGCTGAACGACCGCAACGTCCAGACGTTCACCGACGCGGTCAACTACGTCCCGGGCGCCATTTCCGCCCGGTCGGGCTTCGACCCGCGCTTCGATCAGATCTTCATCCGCGGCTTCGACGTGCTCACCAACCAGGGCATCTATCGTGACGGCCTGCGCGTGATCGGCAGCGGCTTCGCCTTTCCCAAAAGCGAGCCCTACGGCGCCGAGGCGCTGACCATCCTCCGCGGCCCGGCCTCCGGCCTCTACGGCCTCGGATCGCCCGGCGGCATCCTCGATATCACGAGCAAGCGCCCCGTCTTCGTGCCGTTCGGCGAGGTGCAGTTCCAAGCCGGCAGCTTCGGACGCTTCCAGGGCAATTTCGACGTCGGCGGCCCGGTCGAGGGTTCGGACGGCACCATGGCCTACCGCCTCACCGGCGTACGCCGCGAGGCCGGCACCTTCATCGGCCTCGGCACGAACGACGACCAGCTCAACATCGCGCCCGCCTTCACCTGGAAGCCGTCGGCCGACACGACGTTCACGTTCCTGAGCGAGTTCCAGGTCACCAACACGCCGGCGGCGACGTTCTTCTACAACGACCCGGGCTTCCGGGTGTCCAACTTCTACCAGGGCGATCCGCGCTTCATCGGCCTCGACCAGACTCAGTATCGGGTCGGCTACGCCTTCGAGCATTTCTTCACGCCGGACCTGGTTTTCCGCCAGAACTTCCGGCATTACGGGCTGTTCCTGAGCGCGAAGTACGTCGACATCAACAACGTCAACGACGCGCGCACGATCGGCACCCGCGACACCGGCTATATCCGCGAGGGCCTGGTGCAGCAGACGCTGGACAACCAGCTGGAGGCGCGCTTCGCCACCGGCCCGGTCGCCCACACCGTGGTCGGCGGCGTCGACTACGCCCGGTACAGCCTGAGCGCGCGCTTCGGCTTCGGCCTCGCCCCGGACCTGAACCTCACCACCCGGAACTACGGCCAGCAGTTCATCGCGACGCCGCCTCTTGGGTCCGCCTCGCGCCAGACCCAGGATCAGGTCGGCGTCTACCTGCAGGATCAGGCCAAGTTCGGCGACTTCATCCTGACCGTGAACGGGCGCCACGATTGGGTCTTCCAGGACAACTACGCCACGCCCGACAGCGCGGTCTCGCGCCAGGACAACAGCGCCTTCACCGGCCGGGTCGGCCTGGGCTACGTTCTGGCGCCAGGGCTGGTTCCATACGCGAGCTATGCCACGACCTTCACCCCGCAGGTCGGCCAGGACCGAAACGGACAGGCGTTCAAGCCGGCCACGGGCGACCAGATCGAGGCGGGGGTGAAGTACCTGATTCCCGGGACCAACATCCAGACGGCGTTCGCCGGCTTCGACATCAACCAGTCGAGCATCCTGATCCCCGACGCGAGCAACATCGCGTTCCAGACCGCTGGCGGTGCCGTACGCTCGAAGGGCTTCGAGGCCGAGGCGACCGCCAACCTCGCGCCGGGCACGAACCTGACCATCGCCTACACGCATGTCGACATCCGGTTCGTGAACTCGACCTCGTTTGCCGGCGAGTCCCTCAACGGGAACCGCGTCTCCGGCATCCCCAGCGACACCTACGCGTCGTTCCTGACTTATGCCTTCCCGCCCGCCTCGGCCTTGCGCGGGCTGCAGATCGGCGGCGGCATCCGCTACATCGGCTCAAGCTACGCGGATGATCAGAACACCGTGCGCAATACCGCCGTGACGCTCTACGACGCCCTCGTTGCCTACGACTTCGCCGCGCTCGACCCGAAGTACAAAGGCTTCCGCGCGCAGATCAACGGCTACAACATCTTCAACCGAAACTACACGACCTGTTCGTTCGGTTTCTGCAACTTCAACCAGCCGGCAACGGTCATCGGCAGCCTGATCTATCGGTGGTGAGAAGGCTCGCCTCCGGCGGTCGGGGATCGAGACGCCGCGCGCAGCGCCGACACGACGACCGAAGTCCGCATGGTGGCCTGCACTCGAAACGACGTGTGGGCGAGGCCGTGACGCGCCCGAGATCGGCCTGCCCCCGAGCCACCACGCCCCCTTTGCCTCGCTCGACTCCCGAAGCGCGCAGCGTCTCGGCCTGAAACCGTCGCGGTCGCGTCGGCATCGGCCGTATGTCCGCAACCGTGGCGGCCTGATCCTTCCCGGTCGCCAGGACCTCGGTCGCCAGGACGAAGTGCTCGCTTGGGACGGCGACAGCCTCGATCTCGCTCCTGTCGAGCGACTTCAGCCCGTCATGGCCGATCGGCACGCTTCGATGCCGCGAACGATGGAACGTATGAGCGGTGGAGAGAGGGTCGCATCGGGCGCCGACCATACGGGCGGTCGGCAGATCTTCCGCGGATCTGAAACGCATCGAACGTGACCCTCGCGCGGCCAAGCCGATGGGGGCCGAACCCTCGGGCGGCCACAAGGGATCGGTAACCATCGGGCCGGCATGATCCGGCTCGGAACCGCCCGGTCGCGGGACCGAGATCGGGGTTGCGTGATGTTCTCTGCCGCCTTCCTGCGCGCGGGCCTGTCGCCGCTGGCGCTCGCCGCCGCGCTGAGCGCCGCAGCCGCGCAAGGCGCGCCGCCGCCCGGCGCGATGCCCGCCCCGGCGCAGCCCGCGCCCGCCCTGCCCGCCGTGCCGCCATCCGCGCCGCAGGGCGTGCCGGCGTCGGCACCGCTCGCGGCCGCCGCCCCGGAGGCGGCGCCCCGCGAGGCGGGGAAGCGCAAGCCCGAGCCGGAGCTGGTCTACGCCACCGTCTCGGCGGACCCGCGCCCGACGCTGACGCAGAAGACCTTCACCGACACCCTGCGCGCGGCCGACCTGTACCAGGCCTTCGCCGATGCCGGCGGCTGGGCGCCGGTGCCCGAGAGCACGGTGTTCAAGCCGGGCGCGTCGAACCCAGCGATCCCGGCGCTGCGCCACCACCTCACGCTCACCGGCGACCTGCCCGCCGACGCGCCCCCGAGCGACCGGCTCGATCCGCCGCTGGTCGCGGCGGTGACGGCGTTCCAGGCCCGCCACGGCCTACCGGAATCCGGGCTGATCGGCCGGCTGACGATCGCCGCGCTCAACGTGCCGGCCTCCGTCCGCCAGCGCCAGCTCGCGGCCTCGGCGGCGCGGCTGATGGGCTCGAAGTTCCCGTTCGGCGAGCGCTACGTCGTCGTCAACATCCCGGCGGCCACCGTCGAGGCGGTGGAGAACGGCCAGGTCGCGCGCCGCTACGTCGCCGTGGTCGGCAAGCCCGACAAGGCGACCCCCAGCGTCGAGACCCGGATCACCGACATCAACTTCAACCCGACCTGGACGGTGCCGGTCTCGGTGGTGAAGAACGAGATCATCCCGCGGATGCGCAAGGAGCCGGGCTATCTCGCCAAGAACCACATCCGCATCCTCGGCCCCGGCGGCGTCGAGGTCGACCCGACGGCGGTGAACTGGAACACCGAGAAGGCGGTCGCCTACACGCTGCGCCAGGATTCCGGCTTCGACAACTCGCTCGGCCAGGTGCGGATCGACATGCCGAACCGCTTCGCGGTCTACATGCACGACACGCCCTCGAAATCGCTGTTTTCGCGCAACGTCCGCTTCCACAGCCACGGCTGCGTCCGCGTCGGCGGGGTCAAGGAGCTGGTCGGCTGGCTGCTCCAGGGCGTCGAGGGGCCGAACGGGCCGGGCTCGGCCTGGGGCCCGATCGAGATCGAGACCGGCATCGCCGACGGCGAGCGCCGCGACCTCAAGCTGGTCAAGCCCGTCCCCGTCACCTTCGTCTACCTCACCGGCTACGCCACGCCGGACGGCCGCGTCCATTTCCGCGACGACATCTACGGGTTGGATACGCCGGGCGGGCCGGTGCCCTCGGCGGCGACCGAGCCGGCCGCCACCGGCGCGATCGCGCCGCGCGCCACGATCCGCCCGGCCAAGCCCGACCAGCGCCCGCCGGTGGCCGCCGACCTCAAGCCGGCGGTCGCGCCCCGGGCTGCCGTGCCCGCGCCCGCGCGGCCGGCGCCGCGGCCGCAGGCGACGCAGCTCGGCGACGGGCCGGCCCCGCGGCCGCCGGGCGCGATCCCGAACTGAGCGGACCCGCGCCGCCGCCTGGAATGGTTCCAGCCTGTGCACCGGCGGCACCCCTGCCCCGCGCCGCGGACCGGCCCTGGAACAATCGCCGCCACCGCTCATTCTGCCGGGTGAGGGATGCCGGGGCCGTCGCGGCGGCCGCCCGGCGTTCGCCCCCGACAGACCCAAACGGAGCGACCACCATGGCGAAGGCCAAGCCCATCACCCGCATCGAGAGCGATCGCCTCAACACCCCGACCGACCTCGACCCGGCCGACACCAAGAAGATCGCCGAGGGCCTCGCGGTCCTGACCTCGGACCTGTTCGCGCTCTACATCAAGACCAAGAACTTCCACTGGCACATGAGCGGCCCGAACTTTCGCGACTACCACCTGCTGCTCGACGAGCAGAGCGAGCAGATCTTCGCGATCATCGACGACGTGGCCGAGCGCGCCCGCAAGATCGGCGGCACCGCGCTGAAGTCGCTGGGCCAGGCGAAGTCCCTGACCCGCGTCGCCGACAACGACGCGGAGTACGTCTCGCCGCTCGACATGCTGCGCGAGCTGCGCGACGACAACAAGACGCTCACCGCCAACATGCGCGAGCTGCACGAGGTCACCGACGAGGCCAACGACGTCTCGACCACCTCGCTGCTCGAGGAGTGGATCGACCAGTCGGAGGAGCGCACCTGGTTCCTCTACGAGTCGACCCGCAACGCCACCGAGGGCGGCCACTGATCGTTTACGCGTGACGCGAGATGCGGCCCCGCTTCCGATGAGGAGGCGGGGCTTTTTTCATGGCGCCCGCGGCGTCCCGAGCACCCGCAGCGCATGGGCGGGATCTGCGGCCACCAGGGCCAGCAGCGTGCGCGCCGCGGGATTGGGCGGCGTGCGGCCCTGTTCCCAGTTCCGCACCGTCCCGATCGGAAACCGGAGCAGGGCGGCGAAAGCGGCCTGCGTCAGGCCCAGGGTCCGCCGCAGGTCGTGGGGAGGCGGAACCAGCCGGTAGCCCTCGGCCTCCGTATCGGGGTCGTCGCCGTCGGCGACGGCCTGCGCGCGGATCTCCGCTTCCGTCGTCGCCAGGATGCGCGCGCGGTCGATGTCCGGCGGCGACGCGAGGAGGTCCGTCAGCGATGTCCGAGCCGATGTGCGAGCCGATGTGCGAGTCATGGCCGTCTCCCCTCACCCCCGCAACCCCAGCCGCACCTTCACCACGCCGACGTCGTCCGGGTCGCGGCTCTGCGCGAAGCCGAGGCGGCGGCACACGGCGAGCATCGCGCGGTTCTCGGCGAGCACCGTGCCCTCGACGGTGCCGATGCCCTCCGAGCGCGCCCAGTCGAGCATGAGCCGCATCAGGGCGAGCGCGAGGCCGGTGCCGCGGGCCTCGGAGCGGACGAGGATCGCGTACTCGCCGCTGGTGCCGTCGGCGTTGGCGTGCAGGCGCACCGCCCCGAGCATGCGCTTCGCCCCCTCGCCGGCGCCCGCCTCGGTCTCGTCGAGGGCGACGAAGGCGATGGCGCGGGCGTAGTCGAGCTGGGTCAGGCGGGCGAGGAAGGCGTGGCTGAAGTCGCGCACCGGGGCGAAGAAGCGCAGCCGCACGTCCTCCGGGTCGATCGTGGCGAAGAAGGCCCGGAACAGCGGCTCGTCCTCGGGCCGCACCGGGCGCACGGCGATCGCCCGGCCCTTCAGCGTCAGCGCCCGCACCCATTCGGCGGGATAGGGCCGGATCGCGAAGCGCGGATGGCCGCCGGCCCGGCGCGGGCTGGCGCGCAGGCGCACCCGGGCGTCGAGGGCGACGACGCCGTCGGCGTCGGCGAGCAGCGGATTGATGTCGAGCTCGCGCACGTCCGGCAGGTCGGCGGCGAGCTGGGCGAGCTTCACCAGCGTCAGCGCGATCGCGCCGCGGTCGACCGCCGGCACGTCGCGATAGGCGGCGAGCCGCCGGGCGACGCGGGTGCGGCCGATGAGGTCGTCGGCGAGCGCGAGGTCGAGGGGCGGCAGGCCGAGGGCCCGGTCGTCGATCACCTCCACCGCCGTGCCGCCGCGGCCGAACACCACCACGGGCCCGAAGACCGGATCCTCGGCGAGCCCCGCGATCAGCTCGCGGCGCTGGCCCTTGCGCACCATCGGCTGCACGGCGAACCCCGTGACCCGGGCATCGGGCCGCTCGCGCCGGGCGCGCACCAGGATCTTCCGCGCGGCGTCGCGGACGTCCTGCTCGCTGGTGAGGTCGAGGTGGACGCCGCCGATGTCGGACTTGTGCACCACGTCGGGCGAGACGACCTTCAGCGCCACCGTGCCGCCGGCGGCGATGATCGTCCAGGCGGCCGCCGCCGCCGCGTCGATGTCGGGGGCGAGCGTCAGCGGCACGGTCTCGATGCCGTAGGCCGCGAGCAGGCCGGCGACCGCGACCGGATCGAGCCACGCCGCCCCCTGCCGCAGGGCGGCGGCGACGATCGCCTCGGCGGCCGCGGTGTCGGGCGAGAAGTCGCGCGGCAGCGAATCCGGCGTGCGCATCAGGTCGTCCTGCGCCTCGCGGTAGCGCACCAGGTGCAGGAAGCCCTCGATCGCCTCGGAATCGGTGGCGAAGTGCGGGATGCCGGCGCCGGCCAGGATCGCCGCGGCCGCCTCGCCGTGGGACACCGCGAAGACCGGCTTCTTGCGCGCCTGCCCGCGCCGCGCCCGCGTCACCGTGTCGGCGACGGCCTGCGCCACCGCGGCCGCGTCCGAGCGGGCGGTGGGGACGTGGACGGTCAGCACCGCGTCGCCGGCATGGTCGGCCAGCATCGGCGCGAGGGCGGCGGCGTAGGCCGGCCCGTCGGCGGTGATGCCGAGATCGACCACCGGCCCGTCCGCCGGGACGCCGCCGCGGTCGGCGAGCCGGTCGGCGGCGAGCAGGCCGATGCCGCGGCCGTTGGTGAGGATCGCGAGGCGCTTGCCCGCGAACGGGCGCTGGTGCGACAGGGTCTCGGCGGCCGAGAACATCGCGTCGAGATCCTCGACCGCGAGCAGGCCCGCCCGGCGGAACGCGGCGGCGTAGACCGCGTCGGGCCGGGCCAGGGCGCCGGTATGGGTCTCGGGGTTCCGCCCGTCGCGGGCATGGCGGCCGGCGCGCAGGATCACCACCGGCTTGGTGCGCGCGGCGGCGCGGGCGGCGGACATGAAGCGGCGGGCGTCCGACACCCCGTCCAGGCACAGCAGGATCGCCCGGGTGCGCAGGCAGTTGGCGAAGTGGTCGAGGCAGTCGGCGATGTCGACGTCGCAGGCGCTGCCGAGCGCCATCACCGCCGAGAACCCGGCCCCGTGCCGGGCGCCCCACTCGACGATCGCCCCGGCGACCGTGCCCGATTGCGAGACCAGGGCGAGGTCGCCCGCCCGCGGCGCGCGGGCGAGCAGGCTGGCGTCGAGCCGGTGGCCCGGCACCGCGAGGCCGGCGCTGTCGGGCCCGAGCAGGCGCAGGCCGTGCTCCCGCGCGATCCGCGCCGCGCGCGGGCCGGGATCGTCCGGCTCGGTGCCGAGGCCGGCGGTGAGCAGGATCGCGGCGCGCACGCCCGCCCGCCCGGCCTCCGCGACGATCCCGGGGATGCTCTCGGGCGGGCTCGCCACCACGGCGAGGTCGGGCACCGCCGGCAGGTCGGCGATCCGCGCCACGCAGGGCACGCCGTCGGCCTCGGCATCCTGCGGGTGGACCGGGTGGACCGACCCGGGAAAGCCGCCCGCGCGGATCTTGTCGAACACCGCGCGCCCGAGCGAGCCGGCGCGGGCGCCGGCGCCGACCACGGCGACCGAGCGCGGGGTGAGCAGGGCCTCGAAGCGGTAGGTGCTCACGCGGGGCCTCCGAGCGGGGGGCCGGCCGCCCGGCGGAAGGCGGTCACGGCCGGTCCATCGGCATCATGCGATCCTTCTCGTCTGCCCGCCCGGTCGCGAATCAACGGGGGCGGGCCGATCGTCCGGTGCGCCCGCCTCTTCAACAGAGCAACCCGCGCCAGGGCAAGTCCTCATGTCGGCGCGCGCGGCGGCACGACCGGTCGCGCGGGTGCGGCCGCGCGGACCGGCGGCTCGGGAGCACCGGCAGGCCCTGGCCGCTCCGCCGCGGCCCGCGCAGGATCGCTCGCGATCTCGTTGCGGACACAACAAAGTTTTCAAGCCCGAGGCGGGAATCGAACGAGGGTATTGGCGCGCCGGGACGGAAAAGCAGGCGACTAATACCGAATCCGCGAAGGCTCCGGCCGTCTCGACGACCGGCTCCGCCATTGGACACCAGCGCCGCAGGGGGTCGGACTGGACTCCGGGTGCGGCGCTACACTCGTTTTTTTGTGTTGGAAGCCTTTCCATCAAGTTTAATCGAACGGAAACAGACCTTGCGCATTGCGTTGAGATGTTAGACATCATAGCCGCCTTGCCTGAACAAGCTGGCGTCAGCTGAAAATTTCCCAACCCTTGGGCTGCGTTGACGTCGGACGTGTCGAGGGAAGTCGGACCGGGGAACGATCGATGATGAACGACAACGGCATGGAACCGGATTACATCGCTCTGGCGGCAGAGATCGTGTCGGCCTTCGTGAGCAAGAATTCCGTTCCGGTCCCGGAATTGAACGGGCTCATCGTCTCGGTGCACACGACGCTGGCCCAGCTGGGGAACGGCGCCGCCGCCGAGAAGGTCGAGCCGCCGACGCCCGCGGTCTCGATCAAGCGCTCGGTCACGCCGGACTTCATCATCTGCCTGGAGGACGGGAAGAAGTTCAAGTCGCTGAAGCGCCACCTGCGCACGCGCTACGACATGACCCCCGACGCGTATCGCACCAAGTGGAACTTGGCGGCCGACTACCCGATGGTCGCGCCGAACTACGCCGCCGCCCGCTCCGAGCTCGCCAAGACGATGGGCCTCGGCCAGCAGCGTCGCAAGACCCGCGGCAAGGCCGCACCCGAGGCGGCCGCCGCTCCGGCCCCGCGCCGCAGCCGAGGCCGCAGCGCCGCCGAGGGCTGATCGCCGGGTTCTTCCGATCGCCCGACCGGGCCCGGCAGAACCCGCGTCCCGTCCCCCGTGGGAGACGGGCGGATTGCGGGGCACGACCCGTCCGGGTGGGTCATGCCCCTCGCCCCGGCCCTCTCCTCCGGGAGGGGGAGCCGGACAGCGCGACGCGATCCGCTCGCGGGCGCCCGCCCCCGGGAAATCCACAGCTTTCCGCGGCGCTCGCCGGGCCGATTCAGGGATCGGGCATCGCCGGGTGCGATGGCTGTCGGCGAGGAGCCGGCCGGTGGGGCCGGCCGCGTGAGGCGTCGTTCATGCCCGGCCAGCCCAGCCTCGTCGCCCGCCTGTTCTGGATCGCGGTGGTCGGCGGCGGCCTGTCGCTCCGGTACGGGCGCGGCGGCCTCCTGCTCTCGGGCGCGGCGCTCGGCCTCGTCCTGCTGCGCCATCTCGGGCGGCCCCGGCGCTTCCGCGCCCGGGTGCGCAAGCTCGCCCGCCGCCACGCCCGGACGCTCGCCCTGCGCCGCCGGCAGGAAAGCTTCGTCGACGCCTACGGCAACCGCATCGTCGACGGCTGGCTGCGCGAGCGCGACTACTTCGTCGCGCGCACCGTGGTGCCGGACCTGACCGCGCGCGGCTTCGCGGACCTGTGCGCGGCGCGGGCGGACACGATCCTGTCCATCGTCGAGGCGGTGGCCGAGGCGGTGGACCTGCCCGAGGACGACGCGGCGCCCGAGGAGGGCGTGCCCTACGAGCGGTTCTGCGCCGCGCGGCTCGAGCGCGCCGGCTGGCGCACGCACCCGACCCCGGCGAGCGGCGACCAGGGCGCCGACATCGTCGCCGAGCAGGGCCGCACCCGCCTCGTCGTGCAGTGCAAGCGCTACGGCCGCCCGGTCGGCAACGCCGCGGTGCAGGAGGCGGCCGCCGCCGCCCGCTACTGGTCCGGCGACATGGCCGCCGTGGTCACGAATGCCGGCTTCACCCCCGCCGCCCGCAAGCTCGCCGCCGCCACCGACGTGCTGCTGCTGCACCACGACGATCTCGACGACCTGCGCCCGATGCGGACCGTCCTGGCCGCGCGGGGCTGACGGCTCTTCTCCTCTTCCCTCCCCCGACGGATCTCGGGCTTGCCCGAGGTCCGCACCCCGTGTGCCCAAGTCGGGCAGGCCCGACTTGGGTGCGGGGGAGGGAAAGACGCGTCGCGTGCGCCCCTAGAACAGCCCGTCGATCTGGCCGTTCGCGTCGAGGCGGATCGTGTCGGCGGCCGGCACCCGCGGCAGGCCCGGCATGGTCATGATCTCTCCGCAGATCACCACGACGAAGCCGGCCCCGGCCGAGAGGCGCACGTCGCGCACCGCGACCACGTGGCCCTCGGGGGCGCCGATCAGGGTCGGGTCGGTCGAGAACGAGTATTGGGTCTTGGCCATACAGACCGGCAGGTGGCCGTAGCCGTCCTTCTCGAAGGTGGCGAGCTTGCCCGCCGCCTTGGACTCGATCTGGATGTCGGCGGCGCCGTAGAGCTTGGTCGCGATCGCCTTGACCTTGTCCGACAGCTTGGCCTCGGCCTCGTAGGTGTAGGCGATCGGCTTCGGCGCGCCCTGGGAGAGCGCCACCACCGCATGGGCCAGGGCCTCGGCGCCGGCGCCGCCCTCCGCCCAGTGCTTGCAGGTGATCGCCTCGACGTCGAGGCGTTCGCGACAGAGGTCGCGCAGCTTGGCGTGCTCGGCATCGGTGTCGGCGTGGAAGTGGTTGACCGCCACCACCACCGGCAGGCCGAAGCCGCGCACGTTGGCGACATGGCGCGCCAGGTTGGCGAACCCCTTCTCGAGGGCGTCGACGTTCTCGGCCCCGAGGTCCTTCTTGTTGACCCCGCCGTGCATCTTCAGCGCCCGCACCGTGGCGACGATGACCACCGCGGACGGCGACAGGCCGGCCTGCCGGCACTTGATGTCCAGGAACTTCTCCGCGCCGAGGTCGGCGCCGAAGCCGGCTTCCGTCACGGTGTAGTCGGCGAGCCTGAGGCCGGCGCGGGTGGCGATCACCGAGTTGCAGCCGTGGGCGATGTTGGCGAAGGGGCCGCCGTGGATCAGCGCCGGGTTGCCCTCCAGCGTCTGCACCAGGTTCGGCTGCAGCGCGTCCTTCAGCAGCACCGTCATCGCGCCGGTGGCTTTGACGTCCTTCAGGGTCACGAGCTTGCGGTCGCGGGTCTCGGCGACGACGATGCGGCCGAGGCGCTCCTCGAGGTCGGCGAGGTCCTTGGCGAGGCAGAACACCGCCATGACCTCGGAGGCCACGGTGATGTCGAAGCCGTCTTCCCGCGGAAACCCGTTGGCGACGCCGCCGAGCGACTGGGTGATCGCGCGCAGCGCCCGGTCGTTCATGTCGACGACCCGGCGCCAGTGGATGCGGCGCACGTCGATGTTGAGCTCGTTGGCCCAGTAGACGTGGTTGTCGATCAGCGCCGCGGCGAGCGCGTGCGCCGAGGTGATGGCGTGGAAGTCGCCGGTGAAGTGCAGGTTGATCTGCTCCATCGGCACGACCTGGGCCTTGCCGCCGCCGGCCGCGCCGCCCTTCATGCCGAAGCAGGGCCCGAGCGAGGGCTCGCGCAGGCAGATCATGGTCTTCCGGCCGATGCGGTTCAGCGCGTCGCCGAGGCCGACCGTCGTCGTGGTCTTGCCCTCGCCCGCCGGGGTCGGCGAGATCGCGGTGACGAGGATCAGCTTGCCCTCGGGCTTGCCCTCGAGCCCGCCGATGAAGCCGTGATCGAGCTTGGCGATGTGCTTGCCGTAATTGTGCAGGGCGTCGTCGGGGATGCCGAGCTTCTCGG
The DNA here is from genome assembly GCF_022829745.1 of Methylobacterium sp. E-016. Lineage (NCBI taxonomy): Bacteria > Pseudomonadati > Pseudomonadota > Alphaproteobacteria > Hyphomicrobiales > Methylobacteriaceae > Methylobacterium > Methylobacterium sp. E-016. Next base: position 35,912 of record NZ_JAKSYF010000145.1, on the reverse strand, counting down.
CGACCTGCGCGATCGGCTGCAACGTCGCCGCGCGGGCGATCTCGATGTCGGAGGGCATGGTTTCCTCAACCTTTGGCACGAGGGCGTCGTGTGGCGTCCGGTTTTGTCCGCGACGTCCGTTCAAGCCGGCGTTGTGCCGTGCGACGGGCGCAAGACCAAGCGCAACGCCCGGCCGATTCCGACATTTTGCGTCAGCTCCGGTCGAAAAGCGCGTCGAAATTATTCGCTGCGCCGACAAATTCGATTTGGCGCGCCTTCAGCCGGTCATCGCGGTGGCGGTGTAGCCGGCCTTGGTCAGCGCCTCGGCCAGCACGAGGCTCTGGGCCGACGTCCGGATCGCGACGCGCTCATGCGCCCGGTCGACCGCGACCTCCGCCGCCGGATCGATCCGCTGGACGATGCGGCGCACCGACGCCTCGCACCCGCCGCAGGTCATGCCCTCGACCCGCATCAGAAGTTCGCCCTGCGCGTCCATGCCGTCGCTCCGTCGATCGATCGCCTGCCACCGATCTCGGGCGCCGGGCCGGGCGCGGCAAGGGCGGAGCAGGGCGAGGATTGGGCGCGCGAGGCCGCAAGCGGGCGAAGAAACTTCCGGATGTCACACTCGCGGAAAACCGCCGCGCCGGCTCACCTGCGCGCTTGCGGCCCCGCGGGCCCTCGGCGACAAAAGGGCTCCGCGGCCCCGATCAGGCAGGCCCGGGCTCCCCCCGAATCCAGGCAAGAAGGCACCCGTGGCGAACCGACCCACAGCCCGGAGGATCGGCCGGCATGCGGGCCTGTGGTCGATGGGTCTGCTCGGCCTCGTTGCGCTCGCGCCGCTCGCCGCCCTGATGCCCACGGTCGGCGCGCTCGCGCTCGGGGGGCTCGCCGCGTTCGGCGCGCTCGCGGCCCATGCCCGTGCGAGCGGGCTGAAGGCACGCTGCGACAAGCTCTCGGCCGAGCTCGACACCCTGTCGAAGCGCCTGCTCAAGGCCGAGGCGGCCGGCCGGGCCGATCCGGCGCAGGCCGGGCTGCCCCGCGACGTCGAGGAGCTGACCGTCGAGATCGGCCTGCTCAGCGGCATCGTGCGCGACCTCGCGGCCGTGGTCGGCACGCAGGACGGCGAGGTCGCGCGGCTGAAGCAGCAGGCCGCCGACCTGGCCGCCTCGAAGCCGGCGCCCGCCCCGGAACCGCCGCCGGCCCAAGTCTTCGCATCGGCCCCCGCCTACGCGCCGGCCCCCGCCTACGCGCCGCCGCCCGCCTCGATTCAGCCGCCGGCCTACGTGCCGCCCGCGGCGCCGGAGCCCGAGCCGGCGCCGATGCCGGTGCCGCGCCTCTTCCCGCCGCGCGCCCTGCCCCGGGCGGACGCGGCCGCCCGGGGCTCGACCGAGGACGAGGCGGTGATCGCGGCCTTCGACGGCGACGGCCTCGAGGTCCACCTCCAGCCGCTGGTGACGCTGCCGCAGCGCAAGGTCGCGTCCTACGAGGCCCTGGCCCGCCTGAGGCTCGCCGGCGCGGTGCTGACGCCGGAGGCGTTCCTGCCGGTGCTGGAGCGGCACGGCCGCTCGACCGAGCTCGACCGGCGCATGCTGCAGCGGGTCGCCACCATCGCCCGCCACCTCGTCGGCCGCGGCAGCGAGGCGGCGGTGGCCTACGGCCTGTCGCCGCTCTCGCTCTACGAGCCCGGGTTCCTGCGCGGGATCGCGCGGCTGGTCGCGGCCGAGCCGGCCCTGGCCGGCCGCCTCGTCGTCGCCCTGCCGCAGGCGAGCTGGCGCAACCTCGACGCCGAGCAGGCCGGCGCCGTCGCCGCGCTCAAGGGCCGGGTCGGCTTCACCCTCGACCGGCCGGCGGACCTGCGCTTCGACGCCGCGGCGCTGGCGGGCTACGGCGTCGGCCAGGTCAAGGTCCCCGCCGGCCTGCTGCTGCGCCCCGGCCCGGCCCGGCGCAGCCTGTCGGACATCGCGATCGAGGACCTCGTCACCGCGCTCGCGCGGGCTGGCATCCGCCTGGTCGCGACCGACGTCGCGGCCGAATCCGACGTGCCCGATCTGATCGACCTCGACGTGCCGTTCGCGCAAGGGGCGGTCTTCGCCCCGCCGCGCCCGGTGCGGGCCGACGTGCTCGCCGCGCAGGCCCCGCCGGTCCCCTCCGCCCCCCCGACCCCGGACGACCCGCCCGAGCCGACGCCGGAGCGCCGCCCGTTCCGGGCCTTCCTGCGCCGGGCGAGCTAGAGGGGTCGTACCCGATCCTGAGGGTCCCTTCGGGATGGCAGATCGGGGAGAAGCCGTGCCAGGGGCGAGGATGCCGGGCGAGCAGGGCCTCGAACAGCGCCGGGCGGCAGCGGAAATTGGTCGCCCGGAGCCGTGAGACGGCGTCGTGCACATCGAGGAGGCCGCGCCGCACGGCGAGGTCGACGATGCCGAGCGTGCCCGTGACGGCGCCCCCCCTGGCCCGGGCGGCGGCGACGCCGGCACGGCCATCCATGAGGATCAGGTCAGCCCCGAGCGCCGTCGCCAACCGGATGGCTTCCCGTTCCCCGGCATCCAGTGGCCCGAGCGACGGGTCCGACCCGACCGGATCGGGCTCGACCGCGAGCCAGGCCGGCGGCGCCGACATCCAGCGTCGCACGGCCGCGGGAGCTTCGGGATGGCGCAACTCCCGGCATACCGTATCGGGGATCGCGACCCCGGCCAGCAGCGTCGGCAGCACCGCGATCCGGTCGATCAGCACGAGATGATGGATCGGCCCGGCATCGGCGACGGCACGCAACGGATCACAGGCCGAGGCGGTCGAGATCGCGGCGGTCGTCGTCCAGGTCGGTGAGGTCGTAGTCGACGAAGACGTTGCGGGCCTTGAGGAAGGCGTCGAGCGCCGCACGGGTGCCGAACCCGAGCAGCGTGCGCAACTCGGGGGGCGTCAGCCGCCCGGCGCGAAACTCCTCGACCGCGAAGGCCTCCAGCGCGCGGCGCGCGAGGTCGCCGCCATCCGCGGTGAGGCGGCGGGCGAGGTCGTCGGGAATCGGGACCGTCACGTTCCCGCCGCGAGGCTACGCCGGGTCGCCCGATCCCGCAAAGCCCCGCGCGATTGCCAACCCCGGCCGGCGCGCCTAACCCGGCCGGCGCCTTCCCCGACAGATCCGCCCGAGACCGCCGATGCCCGATCCGATCCCGACGCTGCCCGGCCTGTCCGGCATCGCGGATGCCTACGACCTGATCCTGTGCGACGTCTGGGGCGTGCTGCACGACGGCACCCGCGCCCACACCGCCGCCGGCGCGGCGCTGATCGCCTTCCGCGAGCGGCCCGGCCCGCGCCCGCGCCGGGTGGTGCTGGTCTCGAACGCGCCCCGCCCCTGGGCCGGCGTGCAGCGCATCCTCGACGGCTACGGCGTGCCGCGCGCCGCCTACGACGCGATCCTGACCTCGGGCGACCTCACCCGCGAGCTGATCGCCCGGCGGCCGGGCGCGCGGATCCACCATCTCGGCCCGGAGCGCGACGGCCCGATCTTCGAGGGGCTCGACCTCACGCTGGTGCCGGCCGACGCCTGCGATCTCGTGGTCAACACCGGCCTGTTCGACGACGCCACCGAGACGGCCGAGGATTACCGGGCGACGCTGGCCGCGCTGAGGGCCCGCGACGTGCCGATGATCTGCGCCAACCCCGACCTCGTGGTCGAGCGCGACGGCCTGCTCATCCCCTGCGCCGGCCTGCTGGCCGAGGCCTATACCGCGATCGGCGGCGCGGTGACCTATGCCGGCAAGCCGCACCGGCCGGTCTACGAGGCCGCGCTCGCGCTCGCCGCCGGCCTCGACGCGGGCGCCGCGCCCGATCCCGCCCGCGTCCTGGCGGTGGGCGACGCGATCCGCACCGACATCGCCGGCGCGCGCGGGTTCGGCATCGCCAGCCTGCTCGTCGCCCGCGGCATCCACGCCGAGGAGCTCGGCGTCTCGGCCGCCCACCACACCCTCGGCGACGTCGCCGCCTGGCTCGCGCGCCAGCCGGTGCAGCCCGACGCGGTGATCGAGCGGCTCGTCTGGTAGCCCGCCGGCCGCGGCACGGCCCGCGCACGGCGGTGCGCGGTTTCGGGGCGGTCGATCGCCCCGGCGGCACAGCCGATCCCCACTTCGAGTTGCCCGACGATGCGCCGCCCCGCTTCCACGCCGCCCCGATCGGTCAGGCCCCTCGGATGAGCGGTCTCGCCCAGCGCGATCCGGCGGCCTGGCGCTCCCAGGACCGCATCGTCGCGCGCATCGGCTCGCTGCGGCAGCTCCAGCTGTTCAACGATCGCGGTGGCATCGCCGTCAACTTCGACATCCTGCGCTCGGCGGCGCCCGACATCCGCATCGCCGGCAGCCAGAGCGAGACCTTCAGCCTGTGGGAGACCGCCTCGGCGAGCGGATTCGTCACCAAGCCGAAATTCGACGCCGACCTCGTCACCATCCGCTTCGTCACGAGCGGCAGCATCGCCTACCGCTACCGGGCCGGCGAGGCCATCGGCCTGCCCTCCCACGCCACGCTGGTCGGCTTCGAGGACCTGCGCGAGGTCCAGGCCTCGAGCGGGTTCGGCGCCATCGGCGGGACGATCCCGGTCGCGGCCCTGACGGCCGCCAACGCGGCGCTGACGGGCGGCGGCGACCGCGGCTTCGCGCCGCTCGCGCCGATCGCCGCGATGACGACCCCCGGCATGCAGATGCTGTTCTGCACCCTGAGGCAGATCCATGCGCACAGCCACGGACCGAGCCGGCGCGGGAACCTGATCGTCCCGTTGATCCAGGAGATCCTGAGCTACCAGCTGCTCTCGGTCTGGCCGAAGCGGGACATGCCGGCGCCGCAGGAGAGCCAGGACGTGCCGCTCCGGCGCATCCGCGCCGCCCTCGACTACATCGAGGCGCACCTGTCCGACCCGCTGACGCTGGCCGACATCGCGGCCGCGGCCGGGATCAGCGTCCGCTCGCTGCAGGACAGGTTCCGGCAGGCGATCGGGCAGACGCCGGTGCAGTTCATCATCGATCGCCGCCTGCGGAAGGTCCACCACGACCTGACCGCGCGCGGCGGCGCGACGCTCTCGATCGCCGAGGTCGCGGCGCGGTGGGGGTTCGTCCACATGAGCGATTTCGGGCAGCGCTACCGGCGGCTGTACGGCTGCGCGCCGTCCGAGACGCGGCGCGACGCCGGCCGGCCGCGCTGAATGCGCCCCGGGCGGTGAGGGGCCCGCGGCGCTTCGGCCGCGGGCCCGGATGCGGAGGCCTGCCGGCCGAGCGCCGGGGCCCTATCGGGGCTGGCTATCAATATAGCGCAAGACAGTATAAATATCGCGCGAATTTGACACTTATAGTTTAAAATCGGATACCAACGTATGTGAGTGCAACTTCGATCCCATTTTGGATTCGATATCCGGTCTCTCATCGATCGGCGGTCTCGAGGGCAGGTCCAAATCCTGCATCGTCGCCGGATCGGAGCTGCCGAATATATAGCGAACGGTCTTTGTAAGGTATTTATTCAAAATAGACTGTAACTCATAGATCGATTATCCTACGCCCCTCGAGCGCGTCGCACGGGAACCCGCATGCTGGATCTTGCGAACAACGATGCCTGCACCCGCAAGACGATCCCGGCTCGTCCGCCGGCGGATCGCGATGCGGCCGTGACGACGCCCGGTTCGACCGCAGGCGCCGCCATGGCCCCCCGCGGCCGGCGCACGATGCAACCCGCGCACCGGCCGGGTCGCCCGGGCGCGGGCCGGCGCCCGACCCGGCCTGCCGCATGCCGGCCTTCCGCGCCGTCCCGCGCACGCCGGGCCGCGTGATGCCGATGCCCCATCGAGATCGACGCATGACAGAACTCCTGCCGTCGGAGCGCACCGCTCAGACGCTGAAGCGCATCGCCACGGCCCTGGGCTGCACCGTCGAGGAGCTGGTGAGCACCCGGGAGGGCGGCTGCCCGGCCCAGGAAACCCGGGAGCTGCTGACGCTGTGGGACGCGATCCGCAGCGACGCGGACCGCCGGATCGTGCTCGACACCGCCCGCGAGGTCGTGCGGGCGCAGGAGGCCTCCGCCGCGCCCTGAGGCCGGCGGCGGCTCCCGTGGCCAAGCCGCCACCTTATGATCGAGCGGCCGACTCGGGGCCAAGCGGCCAGGTTACGGCCAAGCTGCCATCTTGCGGCCCAGCCCGCCCCGGATGCTGTCGCCGACGGTCGCCGTCCGGACGAGGGCGGGACCACGAGGGGGCATCCCGATGACCGAATCCGTGCCGGCCCGCGCCGTGAAGGCCCACGACGAGCAGCGCCTGGAGCGCTCCGTCGCCGCGACGCTGCGGGTGATCGCCGCCGCCCATGCCGAGCGCGAGGCGCCTCCCGTCCACGCCGCCCGCCGGCGCCTCGGCGAGGTCTACGGCGCGACCCGCCTCGCCCGCCGGCTGGAGCGGGCGCAGCGCGCCTGACGGGAGGTTGCCGGGTCGGCGCCGCGGCGCTAACCCGATCCGCGATGCGGTATTATCTCGGCCTCGCCACCACCTTCCACGACCCGGCGCTCGCGCTGATCGGGCCCGACGGCACGGTCCTGTTCGCCGAGGGCGCCGAGCGCTTCCTGCAATACAAGCGCGCCCCGAACTGCGAGCCGGACCCGGCCACCCGCATGGTCGGGCTGCTCGCCGAGCTCGTGCCGGAAGGCTCCGAGCTCGTCGTCGCCTCGACCTGGGGCCAGCAATTCACCGAGTTCCTCGAGGGGCAGGGGCGCACCGGCGCCTTCACCCTCGAGGCCCTGGGCCGGCACGCGCCGGTGCTCAACCGCTCGTTCGTGCCCGAGCGCGCCGAGCGCATCTTCGTGGCCGAGATGGCGATCGCCCAGGCGCGCGCCGGCTACGGCACGCTGCTGGCCCTCGACCAGGAGACGCGGGGCCGCGGCGGCGCGGCGCGCGCGCGGATCGTGCGGCAGGACCGCTTCCCCCACCACCTCACCCACGCCGCCTACGCCCTGTGGGGCAGCCCGTTCTCGGACGCGACCGCGGTGATCGTCGACGGCATGGGCGAGACCGGCGCGGTCGCGCTCTACCGGATGGAGGCGGGCCGCATCGCCGAGGTGCGGCGCCACCGCGGCCGCGGCTCGGTCGGCTTCCTCTACGGGCTCGTCACGGACCTCGCCGGCTTCGACCAGCTCAAGGGCGAGGAATGGAAGATCATGGGGCTCGCGCCCTACGGCCGCTCCGATCCCGCGCTCGTCGCGCAGCTGCGCCGCCTGTACACGGCGGAGGGCGGCCGCCTGAAGTTCACCGACGACGCCACCGTGCGCGACGTGGTCGCGACGATCCTGAGCCGCCGCCCGGCCGATCTCGGCGAGGCCGGCTGGGCCGATCTCGCCAGGAGCGGCCAGGAGGTGTTTTCGGAGTTGATGGACATCCTCGTCGCCGAGGCCTGGGCGCTCAGCCCGCACGAGAACCTGGTGATCGCCGGCGGCTGCGGCCTCAACTCCTCCTACAACGGGCGGGTGCTCGAGCGCTCGAGCTTTTCCCGCCTGCACGTGCCGTCCGCGCCGGGCGACGACGGCAACGCCGTCGGCGCGGCCTGGCTCGCCTACGCCGCCGACAACCCGGGCTGGACCGGGCCGGCGCCGGAGGCGCGCCCGCTCACCCCCTATCTCGGCTCGCGCGTCTCGACCGCGCCGATGGAGCGGCTGGCCGAGTGGGAGCCGCGCGCGCGCAAGGTCGGCCATGCGGCGGCGACCCGGGAGGCGGCGCGGATCCTCGCGGCCGGCGGCCTCGTCGGCTGGGTCCAGGGCCGGGCCGAGTTCGGCCCGCGCTCGCTCGGCAACCGCTCGATCCTCGCCGACCCGCGGCCGGCGGGCGCGAAGGACGCGCTCAACGCCAAGGTGAAGTACCGCGAGGCCTTCCGGCCCTTCGCCCCCTCGATCCTGGCCGAGGCCGGCCCCGACTGGTTCGAGGCCTACGCCGACAGCCCGTACATGGAGCGCACCCTGGTCTGGCGCGAATCTAAGCGCGACCAGGTCCCGGCGGTGGTGCACGCCGACGGCACCGGCCGGCTCCAGAGCGTGACGCCGGCGCGCAACCCGGCCTACGCCGCGCTGATCGCCGCCTTCGCCGAGATCACCGGCGTGCCGATCCTGCTCAACACCAGCTTCAACGTGATGGGCAAGCCGATCCTCCACACGGCGGAGGACGCGATCCTGATGTTCACCACCACCGGCCTCGACGCCCTGGTGGTGGAGGACTGGATCGTGGTGAAGTGAGGGGTCGGGAGGCGCGCGGGAGCCTTACAGGACCATGGCGGTGCGCCCCGCGCGCATCCCCTCGCCCCGCACGCGGGGAGAGGGCCGCGACGACCCTGTCGTCGGCGCGGCGAGGCGGCAGCCGACGGTGAGGGGGCTTCGACGGCGGAGCCTCGTCCGGTGCCTTCCCCTCACCGCCGCTTCGGCTTCGCCTACGCTTCCCGGCTGCACGACGAGGTGCGGCCGGGCCTCTCCCCGCGTGCGGGGAGAGGGGAACCCGCACCCCATGCGATCCAGGTGAGATGGGGGAGCCGACGCCCCGCCTCAGAACAAGCCCGCGAGATCCGACAGCACCGCCACCGGCGCGAGGTCGGCGTACTCGTCCGGCTTCCCCGTGCGGTTGATCCAGGCGCAGGCGAAGCCGAAGGCGGTGGCGCCGGCGATGTCCCAGCGGTTCGAGGAGCAGAACAGCACCGCCTCGGCGGGCACGCCGAGGGCGTCGAGCGCCACGGCGTAGGCGCGCGGATGGGTCTTGAAGACGCCGGCCGCGTCGGCCGAGAGCACCGCGTCGAGGCGGGACGCGAGGCCGGCCGAGGCGACCGAGCGGCCGAGCATGGCGTCGTCGCCGTTGGAGAGGATGGCGGTGGACAGGCCGCGCGCGCGCAGGCGCTCCAGCACGCCCGGCACCTCCCCGTAGGCGTCGAGGTCGCGATAGGCGTCGAGCAGCCGGTCGCGCAGGCCCGCGTCGACGTCCGGGTGGCTCGCCAGGGCGAAGTCCAGGGCCCGCTCGGTGAGCTGCCAGAACGGGGCGGTGCGGCCGATCAGCGACAGGGTCCAGCTGTATTCGAGCTGCTTCACCCGCCACAGCTCCGACAGCCGCGCCGCCGCCGGCCCGACGGCGTCGGCATGGCGCTGCACCGCCGAATGCACGTCGAACAGGGTGCCGTAGGCGTCGAACACCACGGCGCGGCGGCCGGCGAGAAGCGGTCTTTCCGACATCGCGGGCGCTACTTCTTCTCGAGCACCTCGATCGGGTTGGTGCGCTGGCTCGCGGCCGGCTCGCGCGTGAGGTTCTGGCTTCCCGCTTCCTGCGGGGCCGCCTTGCCGCCCGGCGCGCCGGGACCGCCGGTGGCGGTGCCGCCGGAATTCGGCTGGGTCGGCACCGTGCCGCTGGCGAGCTCGAGGCAGGTCACCATCTCGACGTAGGACGGGTAGCCGCCGGCCTTGTACTGGTCCTCGCACTGGCGCTTGGCCGAGGGCGTGTAGTCGCCCCAGCGGCGCTCGGCCTCCTTCTTCGCGTCCCGCTCGGAGCGCAGGCAGCCCTCGATGTTGGCGTTGTCGCTGACGCTGACGTTGGCCCGGCTCGCCGACTGGCAGGTCTTCTTGATGTCGAGGTTCGGGACCGTGTCGGCCCGCGCGGCGGTGGAGGCCGCCGGTGCGGCGAGGAGGGCGAGCGCCAGGGCCCCGGTGAGCGCGGCGCCGGCAAGGATGCGTGTCGTCATGGTCCGCTCGTCGTCTCTCGGCGTGGGATGCTCGGAAGCTGTGAGGCACAACGCGCGGCACGCCGGAGGGTCCCGCCCGCGGGACAGGAATCCGAGCCCGCCGCGCTCAGGGGCCCGCGTGGGCGGCCCGGAGCGCCGCGTCGAGGTCGGCGAACAGGTCGTCGGGGTCCTCGAGCCCGGTCGAGAGGCGCAGCAGGTCGGGCGGGCACGGCGTGCCCGGTCCCTCGACCGAGGCGCGGTGCTCGATCAGGCTCTCGACGCCGCCGAGCGAGGTCGCGCGCTTCCACAGGCGCACGCACGCGGCGGTGGCGATCGCCGCGGCCTCGCCCCCGGCCACCCGGATCGACAGCATCGCCCCGAACCCCTGGTCCATCTGCCGCGCGGCGACCGCGTGGCCCGGATCCTCGGGGAGCCCCGGATAGAGCACCCGGGCGACGTGGGCGTGCCGGGCGAGGCGGCCCGCGAGGTCGAGGGCGCCGGCCGATTGCGCGGCGGCGCGCAGGGGGAAGGTGCGCAGGCTCCGCATCAAGAGGTAGGCCTCGAACGGCCCGAGGATCGCGCCGCCGCTCGCGCGGATCGCGCCGATCCGGGTCCAGGCGGCGTCGCGGGCGGCGGTGGCGAGCACGCCGGCGATCACGTCGGAATGGCCGTTCAGGATCTTGGTGCCGGAATGCATGACGAGGTCGGCGCCGAGCCGCAGCGGCCGGGTGTGGAACGGCGAGGCGACGGTGGAGTCGACCGCCAGCCGCGCCCCGGCCGCATGGGCGATCTCGGCCGCGGCGGCGATGTCGGTGACCGTCCAGAGCGGGTTGCCGGGCGTCTCGATCCAGACGAGCTTGGTCCGGCCCGGCCGCATCGCGGCGCGCAGGGCGTCGAGGTCGTCCATCGCCACGAAATCGAGGTCGAGCCGGCGCCGCGGCGCCTCCTCGCGCAGCCAGCGCTTGAGGGCCCAGTACATCACCGCCGGCGCGACCACGTGGTCGCCGGGCTCCAGCGCGCCGAACACCGCCGTCGCCGCCGCCATGCCGGAGCCGAACAGCATCGCGGCCGGCGCCTCCTCCAGCATCGCCAGCACGGCTTCCGCCTCCCGCACCGTCGCGTTGTCGGGCCGCGCGTAGGAGAAGCCGGAGGAATAGCCGTTGTCGGGGTCGCGGATGAAGGTGGTGGAGACGTGCAGCGGCGCCACCACCGCGCGGGTCACCGGCTCGACATGCCCCATCGCCTGGGCGGCGAGCGTCCGCTTCGACCATCCGGCGGCGCGAGGGTCGGCGTCGTCCGTCGGGTTGCGTGAGGTCATGGCCGCGTCCGATGTTGCGTGGCGGGAGATCGTTCGACGGTCCGGATGCGGCTCGCGCCGCGTCCCTTCCCTTCATCGTCCCTTCCCCGCACGAGGGGAGGAAGACGCGCGGGTTTCCTATAGCCTCCGAACGCCGCGGCTGCCACGATCCGGGCCGGGGCCGCCTCCGAGGTCCCCGTCGGGTTTCGTCCATGCAGACCGCCAGCCGCGCCGCGTCCACGCAAGCCTCGTCCACGCAAGCCTCGCCGACGCGGGTTCCGATCCGCCCGGCCCTTCCCTGGTGGCTGCGCCTGCCCGCCGCGATCCTGCCGGTGGGGGCGACCTCGCTCATCGGCGGGCTGTCGACGGCCCCCGAGATCGACGGGTGGTACGCCGGCCTCGCCAAGCCCGCCTTCAACCCGCCGAACGCGGCCTTCCCGATCGCCTGGACGATCCTCGACGTGCTGATGGTCGTCTCAGCTTGGCGCCTGCTCGGCGCCCGCCCGGCCACCGGCCCGTCGCGCCGGGGCTGGTGGCTGGCGATCGCCGCCTTCGGCGTGCAGCTCGCGCTCAACGCCGCCTGGACGCCGACGTTCTTCGCCCGCCACGCGCTGGGTGCCGGCCTGGTGGTGGTGGTGGCCCTCCTCGTGATGATCCTGTGGACGATCCGCCTGAGCTGGCGGATCGACCGGATCGCGGCGTGGCTTCTGGTGCCCTACGCCGCCTGGGTCGCCTTCGCGTCCCTGCTCAACGCGGCGATCTGGCGGCTGAACTGACGCGGCGCGCCGGCACCCCACGCCCCGGACCGTGGGGCCAAAAAATCCTCGCCGTCCGGCGTGGCGCCCCGGCCCGGCCCGATGCTGCCGTGCACCCATGCCCGCCGGTGACCGGCCCCGGTTCGTCGGCGTCGGCGCCTCCGGGGCCGAGGGCCTTCGCGACATCCGGGCGCTCCTCGTCGCCCTCCCGGCGCCGCTCCGGGCCGTCCTCCTCGTGCTGCTCCGCCCCTGGGACCGGCCGAGCCACCTCCGCGCGATCCTGGCGCAGGCCTGCCCGCACCCGGTCCTGCTTGCGGACGCGGGCGAACGCTTCGAGCCGGGCCGCATCGACATCGGCGAGCCGGCCCGGCACCCGATCCTGGCCGACCGCAGCTTCGGCGAGATCGTCGCCGACCCGATGCGGCTGCACGGCAACCGCACGGTCGACCTGCTCTTCCATTCCGTGGCCCGGCACGGCCGCGGGCGGATGATCGGCGTGGTGCTGTCCGGCTCCCTCGACGGCGGCGCCCGGGGCTCGCCGCGATCCATCGCACCGGCGGGCTCACCAGGGTGCTCACGCCCGAGCCGCCGCCCCGCCACGGCATGCCCGAGAGCGCGATCGCCCACGACGGCCCGATCGCCACGATCGGCAGCCCGAGGACGATCGCCGCGGCGATCGCGGCGGACGATCCTCCGGGGATCGCGGTGGAGGCGGCGCCGCAGGCGGAGCCGGCCCGCGCGCCGGCCGCGCCCGCTCTGGCCCCCCTCCCCCATCCGGGTTAGACACCGCGCCCCACGCCATCTGCAGGACGCGACCGGATGATCGGCATCACGCAGCGCATCGCCACCGAGCTCGGCGTCGCCGAGGCGCAGGTGAGGGCGGCGGTCGACCTCCTCGACGGCGGCGCGACGGTGCCGTTCGTCGCCCGCTACCGCAAGGAGGCGACCGGGGCGCTGGACGACGCGCAGCTGCGCACCCTGGAGGAGCGCCTCGGCTACCTGCGCGACCTCGAGGAGCGCCGCGCCGCCGTGCAGGATGCGATCCGGGCCCTCGGCAAGCTCGATGCGGACCTCGCCCGGAAGATCGCGGCGGCCGAGACCAAGGCACGGCTCGAGGACCTCTACGCGCCGTTCAAGGTCAAGCGCCGCACCAAGGCGCAGATCGCCCGCGAGGCCGGGCTCGGGCCGCTCGCCGAGGCGCTGCTGGCGCGGCCGGACCAGGCCCCCGAGCAGGCGGCGAAGAGCTTCTTGGGCAAGGACGGCTTCCCCGACGTCGAGGCGACCCTGGAGGGCGCCCGCGCGATCCTGATCGAGCGCTTCGGCGAGGATGCCGAGCTGGTCGGCGGCCTGCGCGAGGAGACCTGGCGGCGCGGGCGGATGCGCGCCTCGGTGCGCAAGGGCAAGGCCGAGGCCGGACAGAAGTTTGCCGACTACTTTTCGTTCGAGGAGCCGCTCGCCCGCCTGCCCTCCCACCGGATCCTGGCGCTGTTCCGCGGCGGGAAGGAGGAGGTGCTCGACCTCGACCTCACCGACGCCGAGACGCCGCCGCCCGGCCGGCCGGGCTGGCAGGAGGCGCGGATCGCCCAGACCTTCGGCATCGCCGAGGCCTTCGGGATCGCCGAGCGCGGACGGCCGGGCGACCGGTTCCTCGCCGAGACGGTGCGCAAGACCTGGCGGACCAAGCTGAAGCCGGCGATCGACACGGACCTGCGGGCCCGGCTCTGGGCGGTGGCGGAGGCCGGCGCGATCTCGGTCTTCGCCGGCAACCTGCGCGACCTGCTGCTGGCCGCGCCCGCCGGCGCGCGGCCGACGCTCGGGCTCGATCCGGGCTTCCGCAGCGGCGTGAAGGTCGCGGTGGTCGACGCCACCGGCAAGGTCGTGGCCACCGACGCGATCTTCCCGCACGAGCCGCGGCGCGACTGGAACGGCGCCCTGGCGACGCTGGCCAAGCTGTGCCGCGCGCATCGGGTCGAGCTGATCGCCATCGGCAACGGCACCGCCTCGCGCGAGACCGACAGGCTGGCCGCCGAGCTGCTGGGCAAGCACCCGGAGCTGACGCTGACCAAGGTGATGGTCTCGGAGGCCGGCGCCTCGGTCTACTCGGCCTCGGCCTACGCCTCGGCCGAGCTGCCGGGCCTCGACGTGACCCTGCGCGGCGCGGTCTCGATCGCGCGGCGGCTGCAGGACCCGCTGGCCGAGCTGGTGAAGATCGAGCCGCGGGCGATCGGCGTCGGGCAGTACCAGCACGACCTTGCCGAGGGGAAGCTGTCGCGCTCGCTCGACGCGGTGGTGGAGGATTGCGTCAACGGCGTCGGCGTCGACGTCAACGTGGCCTCCGCGCCGCTGCTCGCCCGCGTCTCGGGGCTGAGCGAGCGGGTGGCGGCCAACATCGTCGTGCACCGCGACGCCAACGGCCCGTTCCGCTCGCGCGCCGCGCTGAGGAAGGTCGCCGGCCTCGGGCCGAAGGCCTACGAGCTCGCCGCCGGCTTCCTGCGGATTCGCGGCGGCAGCGATCCGCTCGACGCCTCGGGCGTGCACCCGGAGGCCTATCCGGTGGTGAAGAAGATCCTGGCCGCCACCGGCCAGCCGATCGGCGCCCTGATCGGCAATGGGGGCGTGCTCAGGGCGCTGAACCCGCGGGCATTCGTCGACGCCACCTTCGGCCTGCCGACGATCGGCGACATCATCGCCGAGCTCGAGAAGCCCGGCCGCGACCCGCGCCCGGCCTTCCGCACCGCGACCTTCCAGGACGGCGTCGAGACGATCGCGGACCTGAAGCCCGGCATGCGGCTCGAGGGCGTCGTCACCAACGTGGCCGCGTTCGGCGCCTTCGTCGACGTCGGGGTGCATCAGGACGGGCTGGTGCACATCTCGGTGCTCGCCGACCGCTTCGTGAAGGACCCGCGCGAGGTGGTGAAGCCCGGCGACGTGGTGCAGGTCCGCGTCGTCGAGGTCGACCCGGCGCGCAAGCGCATCGCCCTGAGCATGCGCGCGGAGGACGGCGAGCGGCCGGCGCGCCGCGAGCAGGGGCGCCAAGACCAGGCACGCCAAGACCAGGCACGCCAGGAGCGCGCGGCGCCGACGCGCGGGCCCGCGCCGCGATCCGCCGCCGCGCCGGCGCCGGAATCGGGGGGTGCCCTCGCCGACGCGTTGCGCCGGGCGGCGACCGCGCAGGGACGCGGACGTTCCTGAGGCCCGCGGGACGCCGGCCCCGCGAAACCGTTGCCGCGGCAACAGAATTCTCGTAGAGCGGATCGGAGAACGGCCGAGCTTGGCCGGCGGTGCGATCGCGGCGGCATCCATGCAGGCGGATACCGCTGGAGAGCCAACGGGTTATGAGGGTGACAAGCCGTGCGCCGGCAGCTAAGCTTGCGCAGGGCGAGGGCGCGGATGGTCGACGATTCCGCGTCCTTGGGGGCGCGCACGCGAGACGAGTGATGGCAGGCCAGAAGACGGATCAACGGGACGTTTATGTCGGGCAACGCATCGCGGAACAACGGCGCAAGGCGTCGTTGACCCAGCGCCGCGTCGCCCAGAGCTTCGGCATGTCCGCGGCGCAGCTGCAGAAGTACGAGAAGGGCACCAACCGCATCAGCGCGATCCATCTCGACATCTTCTCGCGCATGACCGGCGTGCCGCTGGATCACTTCTTCAACGGGATGCCCCGGGACGAGGACCACGCCGTCGAGGGTTTCGGCGACACGCCGCAGCGCCCGCTCGACGCCGGCTGGCAGGGCGTGGCCGAGATGGTGGCCCGCCACGTCTCCGAGAACTGCTCGGCCGACACGCGGCGCGACCTCGCCGCCGCGGTCCAGGCCCTCGAGCGCAAGTTGAGCGGCTGAGGCCACCGCGTCCCTGTGGTAGCACCTTCGGACCGATCGGCCGTCCGCTTCGTACGCTATAACGGATCCGTTCGGCATTCCACCTTGACCCTGCCGGAAGCCGGTGCCAGAACTCCGGCCCTTACAACCGGGTCAAGCGCCGCGATCAGGAAGGCGCACCCGTCAACCGGGGTGCTCTTACGATGCCGCGTTCGGACTTCCTGTTCACGAGCGAATCCGTCTCCGAGGGCCACCCCGACAAGGTGAGCGACCGGATCTCCGACACCGTGGTCGATGCCTACATCGCCGCGATGCCGGAAGCCCGCCTCGGCGTCGAGACGCTGACCACGACCAACCGCGTCGTGATCGCCGGCGAGGTCCGCGGCCCCGATTCGGTGACCTTCAAGGATCTCGAGGCGCTGTCCCGCGAGGCGGTGAAGGACATCGGCTACGAGCAGTCCGGGTTCCACTGGAAGAACAACGACGTGCAGATCTACCTGCACGCTCAGTCGGCCGACATCGCCCAGGGCGTGGACGCGGCCGGCAACAAGGACGAGGGCGCGGGCGACCAGGGCATCATGTTCGGCTACGCCGCCGACGAGACCCCGGAGCTGATGCCGGCCCCGATCTTCTACGCCCACAAGATCCTCAAGGACCTCGCCGACGCCCGTAAGGCCAAGCAGGGCGACGCGGCCAAGCTCGGCCCCGACGCCAAGAGCCAGGTCACGGTGCGCTACGCCAACGGCCGCCCGGTCGAGGCGACGCAGATCGTGCTCTCGACCCAGCATCTGGACGAGTCGCTCGATTCGGCCGACGTGCGCGCCATCGTCGAGCCCTACATCCGCGCGGCCTTGCCCGAGGGCTGGATCAACGAGGGCACGGTCTGGCACGTGAACCCGACCGGCAAGTTCGTCATCGGCGGCCCCGACGGCGATGCCGGCCTCACCGGCCGCAAGATCATCGTCGACACCTACGGCGGCGCGGCGCCCCACGGCGGCGGCGCCTTCTCGGGCAAGGACCCGACCAAGGTCGACCGCTCGGCGGCCTATGCCGCGCGCTACCTCGCCAAGAACGTCGTCGCCGCCGGCCTCGCCTCGCGCGCCACGATCCAGCTCGCCTACGCCATCGGCGTGGCCAAGCCGCTGTCGATCTACGTCGACCTGCACGGCACCGGCAAGGTCGACGAGGCCAAGCTGGAGGGCGTGCTGATGGACGCCCTCGACCTCTCGCCCCGCGGCATCCGCCTGGCGCTCGGCCTCAACAAGCCGATCTACGCCCGCACCTCGGCCTACGGCCATTTCGGCCGCGCCCCGGACGCCGACGGCGGCTTCTCCTGGGAGCGCACCGACCTCGCCGACAAGCTGAGATCGGCCCTGGCGTAAGGGTTTCGACCCCGCGCCGGCGGCCCCCTCTCCCGAACGGGAGAGGGGGCCTGCGCCCGATCCGGTCGCCGATCGAGGCGTGAGCCTCCCAACGAGTTTCCCCGTGACCGACACCAGCCCCCCGGCCGACGCCTCCGAGCGGGCCTTCTTCGGCCGACGCAAGGGCAAGCGCCTGCGTGGGCTGCAGGAGCAGCGCCTGTCGGACTTGCTGCCGCGCCTGCGCGTCGCCCCGCCCGCCGACGGCCGCCCCCTCGACCCGGCGACGCTGTTTCCCGGCCTCGCGCGAGGCCCGTCGGAGGTCTGGCTCGAGATCGGCTTCGGCGGCGGCGAGCACCTGGCGGCGCAGGCGGCGGCCCATCCCGAGATCGGCATCATCGGCGCCGAGCCCTTCGTCAACGGCGTCGCCAAGCTGCTGCGCGCCGTCGACGAGCGGGCCTTGCGCAACGTCCGCATCCGCGACGAGGACGTGTCGCCGCTGCTCGCCGCCCTGCCGGATGCCAGCCTCGCGCGGGTCTACCTGCTCTACCCCGATCCCTGGCCGAAGCGGCGCCAGCGCAAGCGCCGCTTCGTCTCGGACGAGTCGCTCGCCGAGATCGCCCGGGTGCTGCGGCCCGGCGGCCTGTTCCGCTTCGCCAGCGACATCGACGACTACGTCGGCTGGACCCTGGTCCGCACCGCCCGCTGCCCGCACCTGCGCTGGACGGCGCGCACGGCCGCCGACTGGACGCAGCCCTATCCCGGCTGGCCCGGCACCCGCTACGAGGCGAAGGCGATCGCGGCCGGGCGCCGCCCGACCTACCTCGAGTTCGCGCGCGTCGCGCCGGGCTGAGGCCCCGTCCGCAGGCGACGATGCGTGAGGTCGCGGGGCCGGCCACCGGGTGCCGGAGGAAAGCGCCGGTGGCCCGGCGCAGGCGACCCGCACGATCCTCGCGGCGGCCTCGGGCGGCGTTCGGCGGCTTTCTTCGAGGATCGGCCGGGGCGACGGGGTCAACTAAGCTGTTGTCGAAGCCGCAGGCGCCGCCGGGCGACTTGCCCCGCTTCGGCCCCGGCCCCATCTTGGGCGCGCTCCTGTCGGGCGCCCGCTCGGTGCCTCCGTCGGGGCGACGCTTTTCGAGACGGCGCGACCGCGCGTTCGAGGGGACGGTGTGACCGACAGGGACGATCACGGCCCGGCGGACGACCCGCGGCGCGCGGCCTTCGAGGAGGCCGCCATCGGGCTGGCCGTGCTGTCGCAGGACGGCGCGCGCCTGCGCGACGCCAACCCCGCGCTCTGCGCCCTGCTCGGCCACCCCCCCGGCGCGCTCGCGGGGCGGCCGGCCGCCGACCTCGTCGGCGGCGGCCGGATCGCCGACGGCATCCATCCCTGGCTCCATGCCGACGGCGGCTCGGTCGAGGTGCGGGTGCGCCGCTCCGGCGCCGGCGGGACCGTCCTCGTCGTCGAGGCGGTGGATGCCGACGAGGCGGCCCGCTCCGAGGAGAACCGCCAGGACCTCGCCGCGGCGGGCCTCGGCGAGTGGCGCTGGGAGCGGAGCACCGGCCGCCTCGTGCTGTCGCGCCGCGCCGCGCAGATCCTCGGCCATCCCCCCGGCTCCTCCGCGACCTGGGACATCCTGCGCGCCGGCCTCTCCGCGGGCGAGCCCGACCGGATCCAGGCCGTGGTCCGGGACGCGATGGCGCGCGACGGCGCCTACCGCTTCGAGACCCGCCTGACGCGGGAGGCGGACGGGCGCGAGATCATCGTCGACGTGCGCGGCCGCCCGGTCCACGCCGAAGACGGGCGCCGCACCGGCATGGTCGGCGTGGTGCAGGACGTGACCACGCGGGTCGAGGCCCGCGACGGGCTCGCCGCCCGCGACCAGCGCCTGCGGGTCGCGACCACGGTCGCCCGGCTCGGGATCTTCGAGTGGCACATGCTGGAGGACCACGCGATCTGGGAGAACGAGCGGATGTTCGAGATCTTCGGGCACACGCCCGAGGACGGCACCATCGGCAAGACCGAGTTCCTCCGCGATACGCTGCACCCGGACGATCGCGCCGCGGTGCGGCTGGCGATCTCGCAGGCGCTGCGCGACGACGCGATCCTGCACACCACGGGCCGCATCCGCCGCCGCAGCGACGGCGCGTGGCGCACCATCGACCTCGCCGGCCGCTTCGAGCGCGACGCCCCGAACCGGCTGCCGCGGCGGCTGATCGGCCTCGTCGCCGACGTCACCGACCAGCGCCTGGCCGAGGAGCGGCAGGCGCTGCTGATCCGCGAGCTGCACCACCGGGTGAAGAACACCCTGGCGACGGTGCAGGCGATCGTCGGCTCGACCGCGCGGACGGCGTCCAGCATCGAGAGCTTCTACGAAGCCTTCGTCGGCCGCATCAAGTCGCTCGCCCACACCCATTCGGTGCTCACCGAGGCGACCTGGCAGACGGCGGACCTGCGCACGCTGCTGCTGAGCGAGCTGCGCCCCTACGCCGAGGCGCAGGCGGGCGAGGGCGAGGCCGCCGATGCGGACGGGGCCCTCGACGGCCGCATCGTGCTCGACGGGCCGGACACGGCGCTGCCCTCCGAGATCGCGGTGCCGATCGGCATGGCGATCCACGAGCTCACCACCAACGCCGCCAAGTACGGCGCGCTCTCCAACCGGCGCGGGCGGATCTCGGTCGCCTGGGCGGTCCTGCCGGGCGGCCCGGCCGGGATGCTGCGCTTCGCCTGGCGCGAGAGCGGCGGCCCGACGGTGGAGCCGCCCCGCCGCCAGGGCTTCGGCTCGCGCCTGCTGCAGCGGGTGCTGACGACGCAGGTGCAGGCCGAGGTCGAGACCCTCTACGCCCCCGGCGGCTTCGCCCTCACGATGCTGGCCCCGCTTCCGGTGCGGAACGCCAGCCTCGACCCGCCGGGCTGACGCACGGGCACTTGCCCCTCCCCCCTCTGCGGGGGAAGGAGAGCGCGCGAAACGCCTTCAGGCGGCGCCGCGGCTGCCGGCTTCGCCGCCGCCCTCGACGAAGGCCTTCAGCTCGTCGAGGGAGGCGAAGGTGAAGCGGCCCTGCGGCGTGTCCGCCTCGATCGCGCCGTCGGCGTACATCACGTAGGTGTTGCCGCCCGAGGCGTAGCGGCCGACGACCTCGCGGGTGTCCGGCTCGGGCTCGGGGGCCTCCCGCGCGGGCTCGGCATCGAGGCTCCGGCGCAGGGCCGGCGGCTCGGTCGGGGCGAACAGGTCGTCCTCCGGCTCGGGGGCGGGCGGAGGCGGGGGCGGCGGGACGTGCGCGGCCGGCTCCGGCCCCGGCGGCGTGAGGCCGGGGAGCGGCAGCTCCGGCTCGGCCTGCGCCTCGGCCGGCATCGGGGCGGCGGGCTCCGGCTCGTGCGCCGCGTGGTGCGGGACCGCCGGTTCGGGGTGCGGGACCGCCGGCTCGGCATGGGCCTCGGCCGGCTCCGGCATCGAAGGCTCGGGGATCGACGGCTCGGCGTAGCCCTCCGTGAAGACCGGATCGGTCCGGCTCTGGCCGCCGAGCAGGCCGGCGCCGGCGGCCGGCACCAGCACGTTGGGCAGCATCGGGCGGGCCGGCGCCGGGTCGGTCGGCGCGGGCGCGGCCGGGACCGCGAGGGACGCCGGCGCGGGGGCCGCCGGGGGCAGGCGGACCCCGTCCTGCATCGTGCTGACGGCGTCGACGATGCGGCGGGCGTCGAAGGCGTGGGCGACCCGGCGCAGGCCCATCGCGACCACCGCGAGGCCGGAGAGCACCGCCCCGGCCGAGGCGACGGTCGCGCCCGCGATCACCATGGAGAGCCCGCTCTCCAGGCGGACGAAGGGGAACCCCTGGATCACGGCGACGACGCCGCCGATCACCATCGCGGCACTGAGCGCGAACAGCGCAATGATCATGGAACTCTCGAAGTCGGGGCCGGATACGCCAGGATCGTAGTAAGACCTTGCCGGCGTTTTGCAAAACGCCGGCGACCCGGAGTCGGCCCCGCGGCGTGGCGGTTTCCACGGGCTTCGTGCCGGTTCCGGCGTTGCCGCGGCGGGGGCACCGACTTACCTTCCGGTCGTTACCCCGTCGAGCGCGGCGCGCGGCGCGATTCCGCACGCCCGTCCAGAAGACCTCGACAAGACGGAGAATCTGATGACCTTCACCCTGCCGGAACTGCCCTACGCCTACGACGCGCTGGCCCCGTACATGTCGAAGGAAACCCTCGAGTTCCACCACGACAAGCACCACAAGGCCTACGTCGACACCGGCAACAAGCTGCTCGAGGGCACCGGTCTCGAGGGCAAGAGCGTCGAGGAGATCGTCACGGCGAGCTACGGCAACAACCAGCCGCTGTTCAACAATGCCGGCCAGCACTTCAACCACCTGCACTTCTGGCAGTGGATGAAGCCCAACGGCGGCGGCGCGATCCCGGGCAGCCTCGCCAAGAAGATCGACGAGGATCTCGGCGGCGCGGAGAAGTTCAAGGCGGACTTCATCCAGGCCGGCATCGGCCAGTTCGGCTCGGGCTGGGCCTGGCTCGCGGTCAAGGACGGCAAGCTCGCCATCATGAAGACCCCGAACGGTGAGAACCCGCTGGTGCACGGCGCCAAGCCGATCCTCGGCGTCGACGTGTGGGAGCACTCCTACTACATCGACTACCGCAACCGCCGCCCCGACTACCTCAAGGCGTTCCTGGAGAACCTCGTGAACTGGGAACACGTCGAGACGCTGTACGGCGAAGCCACCGCCTGAGGCGGCGTGGCGGAGGTCGCCGCTTGGCGGGCCGGGCGTCGCACCTCGCGGCGCCACGTCCCGGATCGGCGACGGCCTTCACCCATCTCTTGGACGATCACGCCACCGCCTCTTCCCTCCCCCCGACGGATCTCGGGCTTGCCCGAGATCCGCAACCCCGTGTGCCCAAGTCGGGCAGGCCCGACTTGGGTGCGGGGGGAGGGAAGCCACCCCTGACAGGCGTCGTCCCGCCCCGAGGCGTCCAGCACCGGCCGTTTTCGTCGCGTTCGATCGCACGGCCGGTGCAGGTCGACCAACGGGCCGCGTCCAAGCTTGGCGACGGCGGCGTCCATCCGCCTACGACGCACATTGTCCCGCCGGTCGGGAGCGCCCGTTTCCCGGCGCAGGTCTCCGAGGGGGAAATCGATGCCCGGCGACCTCGCAGGTCTTCTCGACGGCTCGGCCAACTGGATCGCCGACCGAACCGGAACCAGGCTGGCCCTTCCCCTTCTCGGCGCCCTGGCCGGTTTTGCGGCCGCGGCTCTGCGACTGTACTTCTCGCATCGGCGGAGGCGGATCGAACTCGAGCCCGATCTCAGGAAGCTCGAGGCCAAGCGTTGGAATGAGCACATCAAGCTCTATGGCAGCTTCTCGAACACGCTGGGGATCGCTATCGTAGGTGCCGCCTTCATCGTACCCTACGTCAAGGATCACAACCGGCCGCAGGGCGAAGCCATCTGGTGGATGCTCCTCGGCGCCGCGCTGCCCGCCTCCGGGCAGTTCGTCATTCGGTTCATCCAGAGCGAGAGCTGAGCGATGCCCGACACGAATCTCCTCCTTCTGCTGGTCGGCGTCGTCATCGGCGGGGCCGTGGGTTTCTTCGCTCTCGGCAGCCGGGCGTTCCGCCCGCGCGGCGCGGAACAGGGCTCGGCCAGCAAACCCGTCTCTGCGCATCGCTGATCCGCCCCCCCGGCTCAGACGGGCAACAGCCTTCATCCATCCAGGCGACGGTGAATCCACCCCAACTTCCCTCCCCCCCTCTGCGGGGGAGGGTGAGCCTCGCGTCAGCGAGGGTCGGGTGAGGGGAGCGCCATATCCGGACAGCGCGCTCCCCTCTCCCGACCCGCTTCGCGGGCCACCCTCCCCCGCACCCAAGTCGGGCCCGCCCGATTTGGGCACACACGGTGTGGATCTCGGGCAGGCCCGAGATCCGTCGGGGGGAGGGAGAGGCGCTTCCGCTTCGGTCGCGGCGCATGACGTCGGCTTGCTGAGCCGCCGGCTCGCATCCGATCCGGCGAAAACCGCGCCCTGTGCGCCACCTCACACCGGCCCCGATCACCGCGCTTGACGCAGACCATGATGGTCATCATGTCCGTTTATACATGATGAACATCATGTTAGAGCAGGAGAGATCGGCCATGTCCACCAAGCCCGCAGTTCTCGTCACCGGCGCCTCGTCCGGGATCGGTGCCACCTATGCCGACCGCTTCGCGCGGCGCGGCCACGACCTCGTGCTGGTCGCCCGCGACGGGCAGCGCCTCGAAGCCCTCGCAGACCGGCTGCGGCGCGAGGCCGGCATCGCCGTGGACGTGGTCCAGGCCGACCTGACCGTGGAGGCCGACCTCGCCCGCGTCGAGGCGCGCCTGCGTGAGGACGCGCGCATCGGCGTGCTCGTCAACAATGCCGGCGCGGCGGTACTGGGGCCCTTCGTCGATCAGAATCCCGGTCCGCTCGCCGCCCTCATCGCCCTCAACGTCACCGCGCTGACGCGGCTCGCCAACGCCGCGGCGCCGCGCTTCGTCCGGGCCGGCACCGGCGCGATCATCAACATCGGCTCGGTCGTCGGCCTCGCCCCGGAACTCGGCATGTCGGTGTACGGGGCGACCAAGGCCTTCGTGCTCTATCTCAGCCAGGGGCTGCATCTCGAGCTCGGGCCCAAGGGGGTGCACGTCCAGGCGGTGCTGCCGGCCGCCACCCGCACCGAGATCTGGGAGCGGTCCGGCGCCGACGTGAACACCCTCGACAACGTCATGGAGGTCGGCGAGCTGGTGGACGCCGCCCTCGTCGGCTTCGACCGGCGCGAGACCGTGACGATCCCGCCGCTGCCCGATGCCGGGCAGTGGAGCGCCTACGAGGCCGGGCGCCAGGCGATGCTGCCCAATCTCGGGCGGCCGCATGCGGCGGAGCGCTACCGCGCGGCCTGAGCCGCCGGCGGCTCAGGCCAGCGCGGCGGCGGCGAGCCCGGCCTCGGTCAGGTAGGGCCGGAACAGGCTCGCCACCTGGGCCGCGCCCCAATCCAGGTGCTCGCGCCGGACCTCGCCGAGGCCGCGGCGCGAGCGCAGGTAGTCGATCCAGTAGGTAGAGACGATCCAGGCGTTGACGATCAGGTGCTCGGTCTCCGCCGGGCCGGCCCTGAGCAGGCCCGCCGCCTTCATCCCGGCGAGCGCCTGCCGGACGTGGTCCTGGCCGGAATCGCTGACCGTCTTCAGCCGCGGCCGCAGGGCCGGCGCGAGCCGGAAGATCGTGCCGCCGTCGCGGTAGAAGAAGCGCCACTCCCACATCAGCGTGAACCAGCCGGCGAGGTAGGGGGCGTAGCGCGCCTCGCCCGCCTGCGTCGCGTAGGCCGTCGCCACCGCCTCGAGCCGGATCTCAAAGGCCGAGAACAGCGCCTCCAGGATCTGCTCCTTGCGCTGGAAGTGATAGTAGAGATTGCCCTCGTTGATGCCGACCGCGGCGGCGATCTCGGCGGTGGTGACGGCGGCCGGACCGCGCTCGTTGAACAGGTCGCGGCAGGCCGCGAGCACGCGGTCGCGCGTGCCGGGCTTCGCGACGCGCGTCGCACCGCTCCTGCCCGCGGCCCCGGCAACGCCCTTCGGCAGATCCTTCGCGCGCGCCGCAGGGCCCGTCCTCATCGCCCCGCCCTCATCGCCTCAGGCCCGCCGTCCGACTTGGCCGCCCCATCGATCCACCCGCACCCTGATCCGGCCTGCGATCCGCCGAGCGCGGGGCGCGTCCGGCACCATCACGTTTCGCGCCAGATGCATTTTACGGTGGTAGCCCGTTGACGTCTATAAGGTGTCCACCTTAAATCGGGGCGACGCGCGAAACCGCCGGAGCCCGACGCCATGAACGACGCCTCGCCCCCCACGAGTCCGCTTCGGGCGCCCGCCTCCGCCGCGGACGCCGCCCGGCATTTCGACGTGCTGGTCGTCGGCGCCGGGCTCTCCGGCATCGTCATGGGGCACTACCTGCAGACCGAGTGCCCGCGGAAGACCTACGCCATCCTGGAAAGCCGCGACGCGATCGGCGGCACCTGGGACCTGTTCCGCTATCCCGGCCTGCGCTCGGATTCCGACCTCTACACCTTCGGCTTCAGCTTCCGCCCCTGGCGCAGCGACCGGGCGATCGCCGACGGCGCCTCGATCCTGAGCTACGTCCGCGAGACCGCGCAGGCCGAGGGCATCGACCAAAAGATACGCTTCGGCACCCGGGTGGTGCGGGCGGCCTGGGATTCGGCCGCCGCCCTGTGGACCCTCGACGCCGAGGTCGGCGAAGCCGCCGAGCCGGTGCGCTACACCTGCGCGGTCCTGTCGGTGTGCAGCGGCTACTACGCCTACGACCACGGCTACAGCCCGGACTTTCCCGGGCGCGAGCGCTTCGCCGGGCCGGTGGTGCACCCGCAGGCCTGGCCCGAGGACCTGTCCTGGGACGGCAAGCGCGTGGTGGTGATCGGCTCGGGCGCCACCGCGGTGACGCTGGTGCCGGCGATGGCCAAGACCGCGCAGCACGTCACGATGCTGCAGCGCTCGCCGACCTACATCGTCGCCCTGCCGAGCCGGGACAGAATCGCGCATTGGCTGCGCGAAAAGCTGCCGGCCGGCCTCGCCCACCGGCTGACGCGGGCGAAGAACGTCGCGCTCGGCATCTTCTTCTACCAGTTCGCGCGCAAGAAGCCGGCGGCGATGACCAAGCGCATCCTCGACGGCGTGCGCGCGCAGCTCGGCCCCGACTACGACGTCGCCAAGCACTTCACCCCGAGCTACAAGCCGTGGGACCAGCGCCTCTGCCTCGTGCCGGACGGCGACCTGTTCAAGGCGATCCGCTCCGGCGCCGCCTCGGTCGAGACCGACACGATCGCCAGCTTCACCGAGGACGGCGTCCGGCTCGCCTCCGGCAAGACGCTGCCGGCCGACATCGTCGTCACCGCCACGGGCCTCCGGATGAAGATGATCGGCGGGATGACGCTTTCCGTCGACGGCCGCGCGGTCGAGCCGGAGAACACGTTCCTGTACAAGGGCATGATGCTGTCGGGCGTGCCGAACTTCGCGGTGACGATCGGCTACACCAACGCCTCGTGGACCCTGAAGAGCGAGCTGACGGCGCGCTACCTTTGCCGGCTCATCAACCACATGGACGCCAACGGCTTCGCGCGCTGCGAGCCCCTGGCGGATACCGGCCGGCTCAACACCGAGCCGACCCTGCCGCTGACCTCCGGCTACGTCACCCGCGCCGCGCACCTGCTGCCGAAGCAGGCCGACACCAAGCCGTGGAAGCTGCACCAGAACTACATCCTCGACACCGCCGCCCTGAAGTTCGGCCGCCTCGACGACGGCACGATGCGGTTCTCGCGCCGCGAGGCGGCCAAGCGCGCGGCGTGAGCCTCCCTTCCCTCCCCCCGACGGATCTCGGGCTTGCCCGAGATCCGCACCCTGTGTGCCCAAGTCGGGCAGGCCCGACTTGGGTGCGGGGGAGGGTGGGCCTCGCGTGAGCGAGGGTCGGGAGAGGGGAGCGACAGTGCCGGATGCGGCGCTTCCCTCTCCCGACCCGCTTCGCGGGCCACCCTCCCCCGCAGAGGGGGGAGGGAGACGTGCGGCAGTCGTCGTGTTTCACGGGAACGGCGCTCATCGCAGATCCCCATCGATCGCCGCCCGCAGCACTGCGTGGTCCGAGAACGGCAGCACCCGGTCGCCCACGATCTGGCCGGTTTCGTGACCCTTGCCGGCCACCACCAGCACGTCGCCGGGCCCGAGCCCGCGCACGGCCGTGCGGATCGCCTCGGCGCGGTCGCCGATCTCGCCGGCGCCCGGCGCCTCGGCGAGGATGGCGGCGCGGATCGCGGCCGGGTCCTCGGAGCGGGGATTGTCGTCGGTGACGATCACCGTATCAGCCAGCCGCGCGGCGATGGCGCCCATGATCGGGCGCTTGCCGCGGTCGCGGTCGCCGCCGCAGCCGAAGGCTACGACCAGGCGCCCGGTGGCGAAGGGGCGCAACGCGACGAGGACGCCCTCCAGGGCTTCCGGCTTGTGGGCGTAGTCGACGAGGCAGAGCGCGCCGTTGACCTCGCCGATGCGCTCCATGCGGCCGGGCACGCCGGTGAGGTGCTCCAGGCTCGCGAACACGCCGTCGGGGTCGGCGGCGCCGGCGGGCGTGGCGAGCGCGAGGCCGGCGGCGACGAGCGCGTTCTCGACCTGGAACCCGCCGACCAGCGGCAGCCGGATCCGGCGTCGGCCGTGGCGGCCGTCGAGGTCGAGCACCTGCGCGAAGCCCTCGGTGCGGGCATCAAGGAGGCGGATGTCGGAGCCGGCGCGGCCGGTGGTGCGGATGGCGTGGCCGGCTTCGGTCGCGGCGGCGATCACCCGGTCCGCATAGGCGCCGTCGGCGTTGACGACGGCGGGCGCGCCCGCCGGCAGCAGGGTCGCGAACAGGCGGAGCTTGGCGGCGAGATAGTCCTCGACCGTCGCATGGTAGTCGAGATGGTCGCGCCCGAGATTGGTGAAGCCGGCGGCGGCCAGCCGCACGCCGTCGAGGCGGCGCTGCTCGATGCCGTGCGAGGAGGCCTCCATCGCGAGGTCGGTGATGCCGTCGTCGGCGAGCCGCGCCAGGGTCTGGTGCAGGGTCACCGGATCGGGCGTGGTCAGCGAGCCGTAGGCGGCGCCGCGGTTGGTGACGATGCCGACGGTGCCGAGGCTCGCCGATTCCCGCCCGATCCGCGAGAGGATCTGGCGGACGAAGTCGGCGACCGAGCTCTTGCCGGCGGTGCCGGTCACCGTGACGATGGTCTCGGGCTGGCGGCCCGACAGGCGCGCGGCGGCGAGCGCGAGCGCCCGGCGGGCATCCGCCACGGCGATCCAGGCGCAATCCCGCGGCAGGTCGGCGGGACGGTCGCCCTCCCCCACCACGGCGACGGCGCCGGCCGCCGCGGCCTTGGCCGCGAACAGCCGCCCGTCGGCCCGGGTCCCCGGCACCGCGACGAAGACGCCGCCCGGCACCACGTTGCGGCTGTCGGCGGTCAGCCCGGCCACCGGGCGGCCGGCTTCGCCCGTTCCCGCATCCGGGAACAGGGTGCCCAGGGTCGGCGCGCTCACGGGCCGCCGACCATGCTGGCGTGGTAGGCGTTGAGCTTGACCATCAGCGGGAAGGGCTTGGCCGGCGGCTCGAATTGCGGCGGCAGGCCGAGGATCGGCGCGACGCGCTCGATCACCTTGCCGGTGACGACGCCGGAGTTCCAGGCGGCGGTGGCGTAGCCGCCGCTCTCCGGCAGGCCCTGCGGCTCGTCCATGATGGTCACGAACAGGTATTTCGGCTTGTCCATCGGGGCGGCCGCCATGAAGGTCGTGAACAGGCGGTTCTTGTTGTAGCGCCCGCCGATCACCTTCTCGGCGGTGCCGGTCTTGCCGCCGACGAAGTAGTACGGGATCGCCGCCTTCTTAGCCGAGCCTTCGGTCGCGTTGAGTCGCATGATGAAGCGCATCGCCTCGCTGGTCTGCGGGCTCAGCACCTGCGTCGCCTTCGCCATCGCCTCCTTGACGTCGGTCTTGAGGAAGGTCGGCGTCATCAGGAAGCCGCCGTTGGCGATCGCCGCCACCGCCGCCGTCGCCTGGATCGGCGCCACCGCGAGGCCGTGGCCGAAGGCGATGGTGATGGTGTTGATCTCGGTCCAGCGCGGCGGGATGATCGGCATGGCCGACTCGGGCAGCTCGGTCCGCATCCGGTCGAGCAGGCCCATCTTCTTGAGGAACGCCTTGTGGCCGGGCACGCCGACGCCGAGCGCCATCTTGGCCGAGCCGATGTTGGACGAGTGGGTGAACACCTCCGGCATGGTGATGACGCGGTTGGTGCCGTGATACTCGTGGATCTTCTGGCGGCCCCAGCTCAGCACGCCGCCGCGGGTGTCGAAGGTCGAGTTGACGTTGTACTTGCCCGATTCGAGCGCCATCGCGAGGGTCATCGCCTTGAAGGTCGAGCCCATCTCGTAGACGCCGACGTTCATGCGGTTGATCTTGTCGTCGGACAGGGCGTCGACCGGGTTGTTCGGGTCGAAGTCCGGCATCGAGACCAGCGCGATCACCTCGCCGGTCTGGACGTCGAGGATCATCGAGGCGCCGGCCTTGGCCTTGAAGTGCTCGATGCCCTTGGCCAGCTCGTCGCGCACCGCGAACTGCGCGCGCAGGTCGACCGAGAGCTGGATCGGCTTGAGGTCGGTCTGCTTGGCGACGAAGCCGAACTCGTTCAGGGCCTTGTTGCCCTGGTTGTCGATGTACTTCTCCATCCCGGCGATGCCGATGTTGTCGAGGTTCGTCGCGCCGATGATGTGGGCGGCGGCGACCCCGTTCGGGTAGACGCGCTTGTGGTCGGGCAGGAAGCCGATGCCGGGGATGCCGAGCCGGTGGACCTCGGCCTGCTGCTTCGGCGTCAGCTCGCGCTTCACCCAGACGAAGCCGACGCCCTTCTTGCCCGGCTTCTGGGTGAGCTTGGCGCGCAGCTCCGTGGCGTTCAGCTCGGGCAGGACGGCGGTGAGCAGCTCGACCGCCTCGTCCTTGTCGTAGATGTTGCCGGGCTCGGCGAAGACCGAGACGGTGCGGATGTCGGTGGCGAGGATCTCGCCGTTGCGGTCGATGATGTCGGGCCGGATCGCGGTGGTGGCGGCGGCCGCCACCCGGTGCTCCTGGCTCGGCGGCGCGCCGAAGATCGCGATCGACAGGAGCCGCACGCTGATCGCGCCGAACACCGCCAGGAACGCGAGGCCGACCAGCGCGACGCGGGTGTAGGAGCGCTCGATCGCGAGGCGGAACATCGCCCGGAACAGGCGCATCCCCGGATGGACCCGCGGCTCGGTCTCGAGCACCGGCTCCTCGACGGCGTGGGAACGCGGCGCGGATTCAAGCTCGGGCTCGGCGTGATCGTGCCCGGCCGCGTCGTCGGGCAGCGCGTGCGGGTCGGCGGCCTGCGGATCGCGGGCGTCGTCTTCGGGTGCGGCGTCGTGAGCGTCTTGGGACACGGGGACTACCTCGAGGCCGCGTTCGGCGTGCGGGTCGTGACGACGGTGCGGGTGATCGATCCGGTGGTGCGGGGCTCGGAGGCCGGCCCCTTCTCCTTCGGCGTCGCGGTGGCCGCGAGCAGGCGGCCGATCTCGTCGCCGCGCTCGGGCCGGGCCGGCAGGTCGGCGAGGCGCCCGAGATGGCTGGTGCCGATCGGCTCCAGGGCGAGGTGCTTCTCCACCGCCGCCTGCAGCCGGTCCGGCCGGGTCAGGAGCTGCCACTCGGCGCGCAGCACGGCGATGGCCTGCCGCTCTGCATGCAGGCCGCTCTTCAGCTTCGAGACCTGACCGCCCTGGTAGAGCGTGTCGTACTTGATCGAGTAGGCGTAGATCGCCGAGGCGACGAGGCCGGCGACGGCGAGCAGGTTGAGCAGGCGGATCACCGGCGTGCGCCTCCGCGCGGGGCTTCGGGAAGCGCGGCGAGCGCCTGGATCGCGGCAAGCGGCGCCGGCACGGGTGCATCCGTGCGCTCGGCGGCCCGCAGCTTGGCCGAGCGCGCGCGCGGGTTGCGCGCGGTCTCGGAATCGGAGGGCAGCACCGGTCCCTTGGTCACCGGCTTGAAGCTCTTGGCGGCGGCGGGCTCGCCGCCGGGCAGCGCGCTCGGCATGTGGCGCGAGGCCTGGACCGCGCGGCCGCTGCGGGCGGAGAAGAACTGCTTGACGATGCGGTCCTCGAGCGAGTGGAAGGTCACCACCGCGAGCCGCCCGCCCGGCCCGAGCATCCGCTCGGCCGCGTGCAGCGCCTGGACCAGCTCCCCGAGCTCGTCGTTGACCGCGATGCGCAGGCCCTGGAACGTGCGCGTCGCCGGATGGATGCCGCTGCCGGGCTCGGTGCGGACGACGCCGGCGACGAGGTCGGCGAGCTGCGCCGTGGTCTCGATCCGGCCGCGCCGGCGCGCCTCGATGATGGTGCGGGCCACCGCGCGCGAGCGCCGCTCCTCGCCGTAATGGTAGATGATGTCGGCGAGCTCCGCCTCCTCGGCCTCGTTGACGAGGTCGGCGGCGCTGAGGCCGGTGGCGGCCATCCGCATGTCGAGCGGGCCGTCGTTGCGGAACGAGAAGCCGCGCTCGGGCTGGTCGATCTGCATCGACGACACGCCGATATCGAGCACGATCCGATCGGCCTGCGCCTCGCCGAGCTCAGCGAGGTGGGCGTCGAGGGCGCCGAACCGTCCGGGAACCAGGGTGAGCCGCCCGTTCGCGGCGGCGACGAGCCCGGCGCCGCCGGCGATCGCCGACGGGTCGCGGTCGATGCCGATCACGCGCAGGTCGGGATCGGCGGCGAGCATCGCGCGGGTGTAGCCGCCGGCGCCGAAGGTGCCGTCGACCGCAAGCCCGGCCCCGCACAGGTCGAGGGCGGCCAGCACCTCGTCGAGCAGCACCGGAACGTGCGGTCCGCCGGCCGGCTCCAGGGGCTTGCGCGTCATCGGGGCACCCCGCCTGCGGAGGTTCGCCGGGCCGCGCGCGGCCGAGGCAGCCCGCCGTGGACGGGGGGAACGGTTCGGCTCATGGCTGCCTGCACCCGGCCGCTGCGTCGCGGCGCGGTCGGTTTGGGCGGTCCCGGTGATGCGGCGGCCAAAGGCCCGCACACGGGCGATCCCCGCTTGGGCGCGGGGCGCGTCCGTCGATCCGGAAGTCACCGTTGACGAGATGTTGGCGGGTACCATGGGCCTCTGACGATCGTCAACGCAAGCGAAGACCCGCATCGCGGACGTCCGATCTGACCTCGACAAGGTTAACCGACGGTCAATTTTTCGTCGCGTCGGCCGAGGTTCGGGCTGCGATCAACGACTGTAGTGACGACGTGAAAGCGTCAGCCGGCGAAAGCTTCGCACAGCTTCGCCCAGCGCGGGCATATATTCCCCACGATCCCGCAGCCGCCCGAGGATCGGCACGATCCGTCAACAGCTTAGCCGGGGTTCCCGACGACGCGCCGGGCCGGGAGCGAGCGGATCAGCCGGCCTGTAAGCCGGGTTCTGTAGGGCCCGGATGCCGCGAGGCACCCGGACGTGGCGGCCATTCCTCTGGGACGATCGTTGCCGACCGCCTCAAGCAACCAACCCGGGCGACTGGCCTGGAGAGCGGGCCTGCCTCTGCCTCTCGCGAGGCGAGGCGCGCCGCCCCTATTCGGTCTTGCTCCCGGTGGGGTTTGCCGTGCCGTCCGCGTTGCCGCGTCCGCGGTGCGCTCTTACCGCACCCTTTCACCCTGACCCCGAGACCTCGCGGCCCGGGGCGGTCTGCTCTCTGTGGCACTGTCCCTGGGGTCGCCCCCGCCGGACGTTATCCGGCACCGTCTCTCCATGGAGCCCGGACTTTCCTCCCCGGGCTGACGCCCGGAGCGGCCGCCCGGCCGACTGATCCGGCGCGGATGTGGGCCGGATCGGCCGCCCGGGTCAAGCGGGCTACCAGCTGCCGGTGTTCTCCATCGAGGCCCACGGCTCCTGCGGCTCCTTCGCGCCGCCCTTCTGCAGGATCTCGATCGAGATGCCGTCCGGCGACTTCACGAAGGCCATGTGGCCGTCGCGCGGCGGCCGGTTGATGGTGACGCCCTTGTCCTTCAGCCGGGCGCAGAAGGCGTAGATGTCGTCGACCTGATAGGCCAGGTGCCCGAAGTTGCGCCCGCCGGAATAGGTCTCCGGGTCCCAGTTGTAGGTCAGCTCCACCAGGGGCGACTTGGTGGTCTCGGCGCGGGCCGCGTCGCCGGGGGCGGCGAGGAAGACCAGCGTGAAGCGGCCCTTCTCGTTGTCGATGCGGCGCACCTCCTGCAATCCGAAGGTGTCGACGTAGAACGCGAGCGCCGTGTCGAGGTCGGCGACGCGCACCATCGTGTGCAAATATTCCATAGGCGGCATCCTGTTGGGCCGGAGCGGCGTCCCGCCTCCCCGGCCGGATCTGCGGGACGCCCGGCGCAGCCGACGAAGGTCGCGGCGCCGGGCGGGTCGCCGCGGTAGCTAGCGCCCGATCGGGCGGCCGGTAGGCCGTACCCGTCGGCGCGGTCGCGAATCGCGGCACGCGCCTGGATCGCGTCGGCCGACGCGGCGGCGGCATCCCCGTCGGGCCGCAGGGCTTCGAAGGAAGAGCCCCGACGATCTCCGCCCCGTCGGCGACGTTCTTCGTCCTCGGGGCGGCTTCGCACAGGATCCCGTCAGGGCGGCGTCCGGGCTTGGCGGCGCGATCGTCCGGCGGGCGTGCGGGCGCCGGGATCTTATCGCGTCGGCCCCGCGGCGGCTCTCGATCCCGGCGCCGTCGCGAAGCGGTGGGCGGCCATCCCGACCAGCATCGCCGCGACGAAGACGGCGACGGGCAGCCTCCCGGTCGAAAGGGCCGCGACCGCCGGCCCGGGGCAGAAGCCGGAGAGCCCCCAGCCGATCCCGAACACGGCCGACCCGCCGACGAGGGCCGCGTCGATCCGGCGGTTCGTCGGGATCTGGAAGGCGTCGGCGAGGACCGGCCGCGGCAGCCGGCGGGACAGGCGATAGCCGAGCGCGGAGACGGCGACCGCGCCGCCGAGCACGAACATCAGGCTCGGGTCCCAGGCTCCCGTGACGTCGAGGAAGCCGCGGACCCGCACCGGGTCGAGCATGCCGGACACGGACAGGCCGACCCCGAAGATCACGCCCGCCGCGAGCCCCGCCAGCAGGCACCGAAGGCCGATCACCACGCCCCCCCGAAGGCGCGCGCCGCCGCCACCGTCGCCATCCCGGCCGACAGGAAGGTGAGCACGGCCACGAGCGAGCGCGGCGACAGACGGGCGAGGCCGGCGACGCCGTGGCCACTGGTGCAGCCCGAGCCGAGCCGCGTGCCGAACCCGACGAGCAGGCCCGCGACGACGAGCACCGGCAGCGAGGCGACGATCCGCATCTCCGGCCACGCGCCGGAGAGCCAGGCGAAGGCCGGCGGCCCGATCAGCAAGCCGGCGACGAAGGCGGCATCCACCCGCCGGCGCTCGCCCCTGTCGGTGCCGAGGCCGGCGACGAGACCGCTGATGCCGGCGATGCGGCCGTTCAGCAGCAGCAGCAGCGCCACCGAGAGGCCGATCAGCGCTCCGCCGGCGAGCGCGGACAGATCGGTGCTGGTCATGCGGGCGGTCCTCCTTCGCGTGCGGCGGCCGGCGTATCGCGCGGGGTCGCCGGAAACAAGGCTTGCAATCCCCCGCAGGATCACCAATTATTTAATCAAGTCAACAACTTAACGGAAGAATCATGCTGCTGGACAGAGCTTCCGCGACGCAAAGCATCTCCGAATTCGACCCCTGGGAGGACAACGACGTCCTCGCGCCGCCGACCCCGGTTCGTTCGCCGCGGGCGGGGGCGCATCGCACCGGCGCGGCCGCCGCGATCGCCGAGGGCGATCAGGTCGTGTTCGCCCGGCTCGACGTCGCCGAAGCGCTCGGCATCTGGCGCCACGCCCTCGGTCGCGTGGTCGAGACGCACGACGAGGCGCAGGCGGCCCGGGTCACCCTCGACGTCAAGTTCGACGGCCACGAGACCCTGCATCGCTACCTGCCGGATATCTTCGAGAAGCGGACGGCGTGAGGATGCCGATCCGCTCGCGGGTCGCCGCATGAGCCTCGGAGCCATCCTCGAGGCGCGTTCCTCCCTGCCGCAGGCGCCGCTGCGGACGACGAGCCGCAGCACGAGCGTCGACGCGGTCTGGGCGGAGGTCCGCGCCGAGGCCGAGGCGGCGCTGGTGGAGGAGCCGCTCTATGCCGGCATCATCCAGGCGACCGTCCTCGACCAGCGCAGCATCGCGCAGGCCTTCGCCTACCGGCTCGCGCACCGTCTCGGCGACGGCGACCTGTCGCGGCTGGCGATGCGCGACCTCTGCCTCGCCGCCTTCGAGGCCGACCCGCATGCCGGCGCCCACGCGGTGCGCGACCTCGTCGCCATCCGCGAGCGCGACCCGACCTGCCGGCGCTATCTCGACCCGTTCCTGTTCTACAAGGGCCTGGCGGCGCTGGAGGGCTACCGGGTGGCGCACTGGCTCTGGCACCAGGGCCGGGCGACGCTGGCGCTGCACGTACAGAGCCGGATCTCGGAAGTGTTCGGCGCCGACATCCACCCGGCGGCGCGCATCGGCTCCGGCGTGTTCATCGATCACGCCACCGGGGTGGTGATCGGCGAGACCACGGTGATCGCCGACGACGTCTCGATCCTGCAATCCGTGACGCTCGGCGGCAACGGCAAGGAAAGCGGCGACCGCCATCCCAAGATCGAGCGCGGGGTGCTGCTCAGCGTCGGCGCCAAGGTGCTCGGCAACATCCGCGTCGGCGAGGGCGCCCGCGTCGCGGCGGCCGCGGTCGTGCTGCACGACGTGCCGGCCCACACCACGGTCGCCGGGGTGCCGGCGCGCGTGGTGTCGAAGCTGCCGCGCAGCGAGGAGCCGGCCCAGAGCATGGACCAGTTCTTCGGGGACGGGATCTGACACGGGCCGATGCGAAGGCGACCGGCCCGCGGCCACGATCGGAGGCGCCGTCGGCTGCGCCGTCTCGCTCGTCTCGCTCGTCTCGGCGACGGGAAGGGTCGCTCGTCCCGCGCGGGCGTCGGAACGGTCGAGCGGACGGTGGGACGAGCTTAGCCTTCATCGCCGGACGAGGCTTTTGGAGAAGTACATTCTCCAGAAAAACGACTGCACGGCACCGTAATTCATCATACCAGCGTTCGATAGCCGGCATTTATGCTAGACATCGCAACTTGAGAAAATCGTTCTATTGACCGCGCATCGCGGCCGAGGCTAGACCACGAACGTTCCAAGACGCGACGCAGGTCGTCGCGGGTGGACGTCAAGCATTCGATGCTTCATCCGAACGCGCCATCCCTTCATGCGGGGTGGCTGCGGCCGATACATCATGCCGGCACAGCAACGTGCCCGGGCTCGAACGACAATCAAGCGGGGACGACGAACGATGAGCGGACAAGGGCAGAGCGTGGGCGCATCGGCAGCACGCAATCTATCGACCGCGACCGTCACGTCGG
>NZ_JAKSYF010000133.1:0-15685 GCF_022829745.1 Methylobacterium sp. E-016 | reverse complement strand
CCAGGCGACGGCGTCCTGGCTCTCGCGCTTGATGAAGGTGTAGCCGGTGCGGTGCCAGGGCAGGATCTGGCTGGTCTTGTTGTCGAGCACCAGGTCGCCGCGGTCGGTGATCAGGGTGAGCACGGCGTGGCCCTCGCCCTTTTCGTCGATGACCACGGTCATCCGCATGGCGCGGCGCGGCAGGCCTGCTTTCGCCAGCAGGCTGCGCTTGAGCAGCTGAAAGTCCTCGCAATCGCCCGAGCCGTCCTCGGCCAGGTCCCAATGGTCGGGAACGCCGAGGTGGTCCATGTCGGTCACCGGCGTCACCGTAGCATTGACCCGGCGGTTGACGGCCTGGATCGTGTTCCAGATCGCCGGGGTCATGGCGATGCGGGCGGGCTCGGCGGGGTTGACCGCGCACTCGGCCGGGTAGCCCTGGCAGAAGGCGACCCAGGCGAGGATCGGCTTGGCGGCGCCGACCGGCGCGGCGGCGATGGTGGGGGCGGGCAGCGAGGCCAGGGTCTGCGCCGCGACCGGGGCGACGGCGGGGGCGAGAAGCGCGAACAGCCCGAGGCCGAGCGCCCGGATCACCGTCCCCTTGCTGCTGAACACCCGGCCCATCGCCACAACCCTCCGTCGATGGAGGCAGGATGGGGCCGCTCGCCCTCCGCGGCGCTGAAGCCGATCCGCGCAATTTTATCGATTCCCCGGTGCGACCGGACCGGCTCGCAACAGCCCGAACCGGACGCTGTGGCGACGCCGCGGATTGTCGGCATCGCGTTGAGGATCGGGAAACCTTGTGCCGCCGGATCGCGACCGCCAGATGTCGCAGCCGCACGCCGATGGCGAATCGGAGCGAACGCCGCGGGCGTGAGTCGGCCCCTCGCAGCGCTGGCCGGTGTCGGGTCGGGTCAGCGGCGCGCCTGCGATGACGGCATCGCTCGGGATCGGCCGATCACGCGACGCGACGCGCGCGCCGGTCGCCTGCGATGGCGGCTGTCCGAGGTCTCGGGCGCGCGGCGTCTACAGCGTCATGCCGTCGTGGAAGCGATCGGGGGAGAGCGGCAGCATGAACTGGACGCCGAACCCGCCCTCGAAGTAGCGCACGAGCTTCCCCGGCGTGCTGCCGATCGTGACGGTCGCGCCGAGCGGGGGAACGTTCAGGCTGGCCAGGGCCACGCCGGACATCGAGATGTCGATGACCCGCGCCTTGATCTCGCGCCCGCTCTCCAGACGCACGATCACCGCCGGCTGCTTGGGCACGACGCGCTCGTGGGTTCGGCCTTCCGGCAGGCCGAGGATCTCGCGGTTGGCGAGCCAGGTGAGCTGCGAGGCGATCTTGTCGCGCTTGCGCGGCGTCGCCGAAAGCTGCACGGCGAATCCCCCCGGCGGATGCCGGGAGATGACGCCCTCGATCCGGCCGATATGCTCGAGGTACAGCACCACGCGCTCGCCGAGCTCGCCCACGACCGCGCAGGTCAGGCGGACCCCGCCGGGCGACATGTCGACGGTCTGGCACGGGTATTCGCGGCGATCCGACAGCATGTAGCGACCGAGCAGCGCCACCGGCACGCGCTGGTGGCGGCGCAGATCGGAGGCCTGCGCGAGGCGCAGCGTGGTCGTTCCCACTGGTGTCTGCGCCGTGTTCATTCCGAAGCCGGCTTGATCCGTTGGTGATCGGACTCAAAACCTAACGCGGTCTCGTTACGAAACCCTTTTTTCGGATGACGCAATCTCAGGTCAGATTCGGCCGCCGCGGTGGACCAGGAGATGGCCGCGACGGAAGGGGCTGCCGTCGTTGGCTGGCGGGGGGAGGGCACCGAACGAGCCGGCCTCCGAGGCGAGGATCGCGAGGCCGGCATCGCCGTCGGCCGAATCACCCCGAAACAGCCCGGCCTCGGGCCGGTTCAGCACTCGGAGCGAGAGCGTGTCGAGGCGGACGAGCGGCCGCAGGCCGAGCCAGGCCGGCGGGCTCACCGGGCTCAGGGTGCTGAGCGCCCGCGCCTGGGTGCGCCCGCGGTGGCGCAGCGGCAGGAGCAGGAACTCGAGGTCGATCGCCTCGCCGGCGCTGTTGGTGCCGCGCAGCCCCGCGACGACGCCGAGCGCGTCGTGCGCCACGATCTCGACCATCCGCCAGGGGTCGGCGGGCGCCGTGCCCCAGAGATCGGACAGGTGCGAGGCGCGCAGCTCCCGCCCGAACAGGGCGCAGACACGGGTGCCGGCGAGCCGGAGGGTCGCGGTCCGATGCGGCATGTCGATCTCGAGGATCAGGCTGTCGGCCAACAGGTGGCGGATCTCTCCCGGCTCGATCTCGGCGCGCTCCGGCGCACAGCGCTGGCCGCGGATCCGATCCCAGTAGCTGTGGAGCATGCGGCTCGTCGGATGCTTCATGAGTGTCCCGGAACGATGCACGGCGGCGTGACGATGGGTGCCGCTTCGGAACACCTGCGATCAGGCGCGATGCATCCGGCGGCAGTTCGAGACCCACGGCGCACAGCCTATGCCCCCGGCCGCGGCCAAGCTCGCGTAACCCTTCGTTAAGGTTAAGAAGAGGTTGACGTTGCGTGACGCGCGCCGCCGCACGACAGTGATCACGACAGCGTGACGGCTCGGGTTCGCCCCACGCCGGCCACGCCTCCGGGTCGCCTTTGCGAGGGGCACGGAGGGATCGGGCGCTCGGCGCCCCGCCGTCTCCTGGTCCGGACGGCGCCCGAACCCGATGCGGGCTCGGAGATCCTTCGCTTCAGGGAGGGGGTCCATCACCGGGCCGCCTCCCTTTTTTTGTTCGCCGACCGGCATTCCGGCCGCCGCCGTCGCCGCAGGCCCTTGCCCCGCGGGCCGCCGCGCCG
This sequence comes from Methylobacterium sp. E-016, assembly GCF_022829745.1. Classification (NCBI taxonomy): domain Bacteria; kingdom Pseudomonadati; phylum Pseudomonadota; class Alphaproteobacteria; order Hyphomicrobiales; family Methylobacteriaceae; genus Methylobacterium; species Methylobacterium sp. E-016. The sequence goes on along the minus strand of NZ_JAKSYF010000133.1, from coordinate 12,857 downwards.
ACATGTGGCGCCATGGATGCCTCGCCCGATCTGCCGCGCCAGGGCCGCGTGCCCGTCTTCAACATGCCGGGCGTGGTCACCGTCTCGATCGGCCTCCTGCTCGCGATCCACGCGGTCCGCGAGATCCTGCTGCCGGACAGCTGGGACATCCGCCTGGTCCTCGACCTCGCGCTGGTGCCGTCCCGCTGGACGACGTGGCTCGACCCGGCCCAGGCCGACGCGGTGATGCGGGCGGCGAGCGAGGTCGGCGACGCCCAGTTCGCGGCCGCGCGCGAGGCCTTCGCCCGCTACGTGCTGACCGATCCCGGCCCGTACCTGTGGAGCTTCGCGACCTACGGCCTGCTGCACGGCTCGTGGATGCACGTGATCTTCAACACCGTCTGGCTCGCCGCCTTCGGCTCGCCGGTGGCGCGGCGCTGCGGTGCCTGGCGCTACGGCCTGATCGGGCTCGCCGGGACGGTCGCCGGCGGCGCGCTGCACGTGGCGATCGACCCGCTGAGCACCGCGCCGCTGATCGGCGCTTCGGCAGGCGTGTCGGCGCTAATGGCGGCCGCCGCCCGCTTCGTGTTCCAGCCGCCGCTGGCGGGCTACGGCACCCAGCCCTGGCAGCTACCGCCCCGGCGGCCGGTCGAGACGGTGCCGGAACTCCTGCGCAACCGCACCGCGGTGACCTTCCTGGTGATCTGGATGGCGACGAACCTGCTGTTCGGCCTGATCAGCCTGCCGCTCGGCGCCGAGAGCGCCGCCGTCGCGTGGGACGCGCATCTGGGCGGCTTCGTCATCGGCTTCCTGATGTTTCCGTTCGTCGATCCGCGGGAACCGGTCGCGCAATAGTCCCGGTGCGGGCGGGCACGACTGTTCCGCTGCCGGTCTCGGCCGGCGAGATCAGCATTGGCGTAGCGAACGGACCCCCGAGACGGTCGTGCCCGGCCTTGCCATGACGCGGCATCCGCCACACACTCGCGCGGAGCGCAGGCGCGATCCGGGATCAACCCGGGCACGTCGCGGTCGGCGCGCACCGTGGCTGACGGCGCGCGCGGCTTCACCTCCTGGGAGGGATCTTCATGACCATCGCACGCATCCTCGCCGAGAAGGGCGGGGACATCGTCACCATCACCCCCGAGCGGACCCTCGACGAGGCGATCCACCTGCTGGCCGAGAAGCGGATCGGCGCCCTCGTGGTCACCCACGGCGACGGGTCGGTCGCCGGCATCATCTCCGAGCGCGACATCATGCGGGCGCTGGCCAAGCTCGGCGGCGGCGCCTTCGATGCGCCGGTCTCCGCGCACATGACCGCCGAGGTCGTCACCTGCAAGCGCGCCACGACGGTGGAGGACGTGATGCAGCTGATGACCGACGGGCGCTTCCGCCACGTCCCGGTCTGCGAGGACGGCCGCCTGGTCGGCCTCATCTCCATCGGCGACGTGGTCAAGCGCCGGATCGCGGCGGTCGAGGCCGAGCATCAGGCGATGCGCGACTACATCACGATGGCCTGAGGCCGGATCGGGCCGCGCTCATCCGCGGGCGGGGTCGAGGGTGACGTGCCAGAGGTCGGCATCGGCCGCGTCCTTCAGCGTCACCGTCATCTGCTCCGTCCGCCCGTCGACGGCGACGTGGCCGAAGAACTGGTAGCCCGCCGCCGGCGACAGGTTCACCTGTCCCTCCGGCGGCGCCTTCACGAAGCGCAGCTGCGGCCCGAACGTGTCGTCGAGCTTGTTCGGGCCGAACGTGCCCGCGTGCAGCGGGCCGGAGACGAACTCCCAGAACGGCTCGAACTCCTGGAAGCGGGCCTTGTTCGGATCGTAATGGTGCGCCGCCGTGTAATGCACGTCGGCCGTGAGCCACACCGTGTTGCGGATGTTCGCCGTCTTGATGAACCGCAGCAGGTCGGCGATCTCGAGCTCGCGCCCGAGCGGCGGCCCGTCGCCCTGCGCCACCGCCTCCGACCCGAAGCTCCGCTCGGGATCGTAGGTGACGACGAGCCCCAGCGGCATGTCGGCAGCGATCACCTTCCAGGTCGCACGAGACTCCGCCAGCGCTCGCTTGAGCCAGGCGAGCTGCACCGGCCCGAGGAAGTACGAGTCCGGACCGTAGCGGGTCTCGCGGTTCTCGCCGTTCGGCCCGCGATACGAGCGCATGTCGAGCATGAACACGTCGACGAGGGGGCCGTAGGCGATCTTGCGGTAGACGCGGCCGGGCTCGGCCGGCTCAAAGCGCATCGGCATGTATTCGTGGAAGGCGCGGGACGCCCGCACCTCGAGGGCCCGCACGTTCGGGTCGGCGTACTTCTTCCTGAGGTGCTCGGCGCGGGTCAGCGGCTCGCCGGGCCACCAGTTGTTGGTGACCTCGTGGTCGTCCCACTGCGCCAGGATCGGCACGGCCGCGTTCATCGCCAGCACGTTCGAGTCCGTCAGGTTGTACTTGTAGCGGCCGCGGAACTCGGCGAGCGTCTCGGCCGGCTTCGCCACCGCCTCGGTGACGCGGTTGCGCCAGAGGGTGCCGTCCGGCAGCGTCACCTCGGCTGCGATCGGCCCGTCGGCGTAGATCGTGTCGCCGGAATGCAGGAAGAAGTCCGGGCGGTTGCCCAACATCGCTTTGTAGATCGTCATGCCGCCGCGGGCCTCGTCGATGCCCCAGCCCTGGCCCGCCGTGTCGCCGGACCAGCAGAACGAGACCGAGCGACGGTCGGCCGGCGCGGTGCGGAAACGGCCGACCTGGGCCGGCCCGCGGATCGTCGGGGCGGCCAGGTCTTCCAGACGGATCCGGTAGAGGATGTCCTGCCCCGGCGGCAGATCGGTAAGCGCGACCTTCAAGGTGCCGTCGGTTTCCGGCAGCGCGTCGGCGACCGTGCCGCCGCGGATCTCGGAAAAGCTCTCGGTGGTGGACCATTCGACGATCGCGCGGCACGGCCGGTCGGCACGCGCCCAGACGATCGCGGAGTCGGAGCCGACGTCGCCCGATTGCAGCCCGTGGGTGAGGATCGGCCGGTCGGCGGCGCGGCTGAGGCCCGGCCTGGCGAGGCCGGAGGCGAGCCCGACGAGCCCGGCCCCGCCGGTCAGCAGGAGTTGGCGGCGGCTGGACACCATCGGGTCGGCTCCTCGCGGCGGGCGGGCACGGTGCCGATCCCCGACGTGAGGCCGCATCGCAGGCCGAGACGACAGTTGCGTGACGTATCAGGCCCGCGCGGCCGCGGCCTGCACCATCGCCCGGATGCGGGGCAGGGTGGCCCGCGTCGCCGCATGGCCGGCGGCGATCCCCTCGGCCGCCCGGTGGAACTCGAACTGGCCCATGGCGGCGAGATCGGGCCCGATCGCGCAATCGGGCGGGTCCCGCTCGAGGCGCGCGCGGGAGATGCGGTCCTGCGTGATGTTGAACGCGTCGAACATCACCCGGCCGATGCCGGGCCCGGACGGCGCGACCCGACGGTTGCGCAGGCCGGCGAGCAGGTTCCAGCGGCGTGCGCCGACGGCGGTGACGACCTGCTCGACCGGATCGACCGCCTCGGGCTCGATCACGCCGCCCCGCAGCCGCGGATCGCAGGCGAGGTTCACGCCGATGACGAGGTCGGCGCCCATCGCGCGGGCCAACGTCACCGGCACCGGGTTGACCAGCGTCCCGTCCATCAGCAGGCGCCCGTCGCGCTCCACCGGCGCGAACAGCCCGGGCAGGGCGTAGGAGGCGCGCAAGGCTTCGATCAGCGACCCGCGGGTGAGCCAGACCTCATGCCCGGTGCCGAGCTCGGTGGCGACCGAGGCGAAACCCACGGGCAGGTCGTCGACGAGGCGGTCGCCGAGGTCGCGCACCAGCCGCCGGCGCAGGCGGTCGCCGCCGATCAGGCCGGAGCCCGACAGGCGCGGGTCGAGAAGGCCGAGCACCCGGCGGCGGGTGAGGGAGAGCGCGAACTCGGCCAGCGCGTCGAGCTTGCCCGCCGCGAAGCAGCCGCCGACCACGGCGCCGATCGAGCAGCCGGCGACGACCGCCGGATGGATGCCGGCCTCGTCGAGGGCGCGGATCACGCCGATATGCGCCCAGCCCCTCGCCGCACCGCCGCCGAGCGCCAGCCCGATCCGCGGCTCCCAGGGCGCCGCGTCACGGGTCGGCTCGACGGTTCCGGGGGCGATCGCGGCGGGTGCGGCGTGCCGCAGCAGGGCGTGCGCGCCGCTCATGCGCCGGCGGGATGCAGAACCGCGCGGCCGTCGGGATCGAGGGTGACGCCGCGGTAGAAGCACGCCCGGCGCCCGGTGTGGCAGCAGCCGCCGTCGCCGCCGACCGCGACGGTGATCAGCAGCGCGTCCTGGTCGCAATCGGTGCGCATCTCGACGACGCGCTGGATCTGCCCCGAGGTCGCGCCCTTGTGCCAGAGCTCGCGGCGCGAGCGCGACCAGTACCAGGCCTCGCCGGTCTCCAGCGTGCGCTGCAGGGATTCGGCGTTCATGTGCGCCAGCATCAGCACGCGGCCGTCCTGCGCGTCGACGGCGATGCAGGCCACGAGCCCGTCGCGGTCGAAGCGCGGGGTGAAGGCCGTGCCTTCCTCGACCTCGGCACGGCTACCGGGCGGATCGAACGGGACCATGGACGACCATCTCCGCGCGGAGCGCCTGAACCTTACGCCTTCCCGCCGCGGACCAGCGTCAGGAACCGCACCTGCTCGCTGGCATCCTCGCGGAAGGCGCCGCGGAACTGGGTGGTGATGGTCGAGACGCCCGCCTTCTGCACGCCGCGCATCGCCATGCAGAGATGCTCGGCCTCGACCAGGACGGCGACGCCGCGGGGCTTGAGGATGCTCTCGATCACGTCGGCGATCTGCGCTGTCATCGTCTCCTGCGTCTGCAGGCGGCGAGCGAAGGTGTCGACGACGCGGGCGAGCTTCGACAGGCCGACGACGCCCTTGGTCGGATAGTAGGCGATGTGCGCCAGCCCCATGAACGGCACCATGTGGTGCTCGCAATGGGAGTAGAACGGGATGTCGCGCACCAGCACGATGTCGGAATAGCCCTCGACCTCCTCGAACACCCGCTCGAGCAGGGCGTCGGCGTCGACGTCGTAGCCGCCGAAGAGCTGGCCGTAGGCCTTGACCACGCGGGCCGGGGTGTCGAGCAGCCCCTCGCGGTTTGGGTCGTCGCCGGCCCAGCGCAGGAGCGTGCGCACGGCGGCCTCGGCCTCCTCGCGGCTCGGGCGCGCCAGCGCGATGCCCTCGGGCACGCGCGTCGCGGATGCGGGCTTTCTGGCAATGTCCTTCGTGGCGTCCTCCGCAACCTCCAGCGCGGCCGTCTCGGCACGGCGCTCGGCGAGGCTCGCCACCACGCGATCGTTGTCGTTGCGCATGACGCTCAAGCTCGGCTCGGCCTCGGGAACGGGCCGGCTGGCGCCGTAGGACAGGGATTTGAGCGCGGCATCCATGGCATCTCCAGCCCGCGCCACACGGGCCTTCATCGTGGTACTGTCCGGCTTGGCATACATGCGGTCGAACCGTCTCGGAGCCCGGAAGGCTCCGGGCCGGCGCCCCGGTTGTTACGGTGTCCGTGGCCGTGGGCGCGACCCTGGTCGACGAGCCGCCTCCTCGCGAAACGGCGTCACGCGGCCTATATCGTCGTTCTTGCACGATCGCGCAATGCACGGCGCGCGGGGCAGGCCCGGACCGTCCGGGGACGAAGCGCGGCGATCGCACGGATCGACCGCGCGACGATCGAAACCGAGGACAAGGATCGGCAGGCGCCCATGCTCGACGACATCTACAACCGGCGCATCCTCGAACTCGCCGCCGACATCCCGCGGCTCGGCCGGCTTCCCGCGCCGGACGCCAGCGCGACGGCGCATTCGAGGCTCTGCGGCTCGACGGTGACCGTCGACCTCGTGCTCGGCCCCGACGGGACGGTGGCCGATTTCGCCCACGACGTGAAGGCCTGCGCGCTCGGCCAGGCCTCGTCCTCGCTGATGGGGCGGCACGTGGTCGGCTCCAGCCCCGACGAGCTCCGGGCGGTGCGCGAGACCATGCGCGCGATGCTGAAGGCGAACGGCCCGGCTCCGGAAGGCCGTTGGGCCGACCTCTCCGTGCTGGAGCCGGTGCGCGAGTTCAAGGCGCGCCACGCCTCGACCCTGCTGACCTTCGACGCGGTGGTGGACGCCCTCGACCGGATCGAGGCCGGCAAGCAAGCCGCCGCCTGACGCGATGCTGCGGCGGGCCGCCCACGTCGCGATCCGCGGCTACCAGCTCACACTGTCGGGCCTCGTCGGCCGTCAGTGCCGGCACTGGCCGAGCTGCTCGGACTACGCCGACGCGGCGATCGCCCGGCACGGGCTCTGGCCCGGCGCCTGGATGGGGTTTTCGCGGATCTGCCGCTGCGGCCCCTTCGGCACCCACGGCATCGACCTCGTGCCCGACGCGTTGCCGCCGCGGGCGCGCTGGTTCCTGCCCTGGCGCTACGCGCGCTGGCGCGGGGTGAACGCGCCGGAAAACCCGTTTTCCTGCGATGCGGTCGAGGCCTCGGACGGACTGGCCCGGGTGGCGGCATCAGACCGTGGCTGAAGCGCCGCGGGCCGCGCCCGGCGAACCTGCGGCGATGCCGGCCTTGCCAGCCGGTCACGAACCGCCGCACACTCCGAGCCCAGAACGACGCCAGCGTCGCCCCCCGGCCGCAAGGCCCGACGATCAAGACGGAAACCCCATCGGCATGAGTCAGGGCTCGTCCGCCACCTCCCTCGACGACGGCATCGTCGCCACCGCCGAAAGCTGCCTCGCTTCCGTGGGCCAAGCGCGGGAGGCGATCCACGGGGTGATCTTCGGGCAGGAGAAGGTCGTCGACCTCGCCCTCGTCACGATCCTGGCCGGCGGCCACGGCCTCCTCGTCGGGCTGCCGGGCCTGGCCAAGACCAAGCTCGTCGAGACGCTGGGCACGGTGCTCGGCCTCGACGCCCGCCGGGTGCAGTTCACCCCCGACCTGATGCCGTCCGACATCCTCGGCACCGAGATCCTGGACGAGGATGCCAACCGGCGCCGGTCGTTCCGCTTCGTCAAGGGCCCGGTCTTCACCCAGCTCCTGATGGCCGACGAGATCAACCGGGCGAGCCCGCGCACGCAGTCGGCGCTGCTGCAGGCGATGCAGGAGAACTTCGTCTCGGTGGCCGGCGAGCGCCACGACCTGCCGCGGCCGTTCCACGTGCTGGCCACCCAGAACCCTATCGAGCAGGAGGGCACCTATCCGCTGCCCGAGGCGCAGCTCGACCGGTTCCTCCTGGAGATCGACGTCGGCTATCCCGACCGCGCCGCCGAGCGCCGCATCCTGATCGAGACGACCGGCATCGCCGACCAGGGCGCCAAGGCGGTGATGTCGACCGACGCGCTGCTGACCGCGCAGCGCCTCGTGCGCCGCCTGCCGGTTGGCGAGGCGGTGGTCGACGCGATCCTCGACCTCGTCCGCTCGGCCCGCCCCGACAGCGGCGATCCGCTGGTGAAGGGCAAGCTGATGTGGGGGCCGGGCCCCCGCGCCAGCCAGGCCCTGACCCTGGCGGCGCGTGCCCGCGCGCTGATCGAGGGCCGCGTCGCCCCCTCGATCGCCGACGTGAAGGCTTTGGCCGAGCCGGTCCTGAAGCACCGCATGGCGCTGAGCTACGCCGCGCGCGCCGACGGCGATACCGTCGAGGGGCTGATCGCCAAGCTCGCCGAGAAGCTCTAGCGCGTGGCGGCCGCCCGCGCCCTCGAAGCGATCCCGCGCGTCCCGGGCCGGCGGGAGAACGAGGGCGCGGTGGCGCTCTCCGACCGCATGCCGCGGCTCGTGCTGGAAGCCCGCCGCGTCTCGTCGATGCTGGCGCACGGGCTGCACGGCCGCCGCCGCGCCGGGCCCGGCGAGAGCTTCTGGCAGTTCCGGCCCTTCGTGAACGGCGAGGCGGCGGCGCGGATCGACTGGCGCCGCTCGGCCCGCGACGACCGGCTCTACGTGCGCGAGCGCGAGTGGGAGGCCGCCCACAACATCTGGATCTGGATCGACCGCTCCGCCTCGATGGGCTTCGCGTCCGATCTCGCGCAGGCCGCGAAGGTCGAGCGCGCGCTCGTCCTCGGGCTGGCGCTCGCCGACGCCTTCGTCGACGGCGGCGAGCGGGTCGGGCTGCTGGGCCTCACCCGCGCGACCGCATCGCGGAAGATCGTGGAGGCGATGGCGCAGGCGCTCGTCGCGGACGTGCCCGGCCTGACCCAGGACCTTCCGCCCCGCGCGGCCCCCGCCCGCTTCGACGAGGTGATCCTGATCAGCGACTTCCTCACCCCCCTCGACCGCGTCGCCGCGGCCGTCCAGGAAATCGCCGGCCGCGGCAGCCGCGGCCACCTCGTCGTCGTCGCCGACCCGATCGAGGAGACGTTTCCGTTCGCGGGACAGGCGGTGCTGCATGACCTCGAATCCGGGTTCTCGCTCGACGTCGGCGACGCCGCCGCCTGGGGCGACGCCTATCGCGGGCGCATCCGGGCGCACAGGGCCGGCCTGTCCGAGATCGCCCGCGGCATCGGCTGGACGCTGACCCTGCACCGCACCGACCGCCCCGCGAGCGAGGCGGCGCTTCGCCTCGCGACCCTGGTCGCCGCCGCCCGCGGCACGGGCTAGGAGGGCGTCGTGCTCGGATTGACCTTCGCCGCCCCCTTCGCGCTCGCCGCGCTGATCGGCCTGCCCGCCCTGTGGCTGCTGCTGCGGGTGACGCCGCCGCGCCCCCGCCGGATCGATTTCCCGCCGCTCAAGCTCGTCGCCGACTTGGCTGCGCAGCGCCAGACGCCGGCGCGGACGCCGCCCTGGCTGCTGATCCTGCGCCTGCTCGCTGCCGCCGCCCTGATCCTCGCTGTCTCCGGCCCGGTCTGGAACCCGAGCGGCGTCGGCGCCGGCGGCGGACGCAAGGCGCTGCTGGTGATGGTCGACAACGGCGTCTCCGCCGCCCACGACTGGCGCGACCGGATGCGGGTCGCGACCGATGCCGTCGAGGGCGCCGCCCGTGACGGCCGCCCCGTCGCCGTGGTCGGGCTGGCGGACGCAGCCGCCGCGATCGAGGCGCGGACGCCCGCGGCCAGCCTGGAGCGGCTGCGCGCGCTGGCGCCGCGCCCGCACCTGGCCGACCGGGACGCGCATCTCCAGGTCCTGGCCGGCTTCCTCGAGCGCAATGCCGGCGCGGGCATCGTCTGGATCAGCGACGGCGTCGCCGGCATCGAGCCCGCCGGCTTCCCCGGCCGTCTCGCCGAGCTCGTCGCGTCGTCGGGCGCCGCCCTGACGATCCTGCGCGCCGAGACGCCGCCGGCCCTGGCGCTGACCGCGTCCGAGACCGGGGGCAAGCTCACGGCCCGGGTGCTGCGCGCCGCCGCCAACGACCGCGACGCCGGCCTGGTGCGGGCGCTCGACCCGAAGGGCCTGCCGCTCGCCGAGCACGACTTCGCCCTCGCACCCGACGCCACCGACACCGAAATCGCCTTCGACATGCCGATCGAGCTGCGCAACGGCGTCAGCCGCATCGAGATCGCGGGCGAGCGCTCGGCCGGCGCCGTCACGCTGGTGGACGAGCGCGGCAAGCGCCGCCGCGTCGGCCTTGTCTTCGGCGGCACCAACGACCAGGCGCAGCCGCTGCTGGCGCCGACCTACTATCTTTCCCGCGCGCTGCAGCCCTTCGCCGACGTTCAGGAGGCGCGCGGCGCCAAGGGCATCGCCGACCAGGTCGGGCAGCTGCTCGACAACCAGGTGACGGTGCTGGTGCTCGCCGACGTCGGCGCCATGGACGATCGCACCGCGGCCCGCGTGCAGACGTTCGTCGAGAATGGCGGCCTCCTGCTGCGCTTCGCCGGTCCGCGGCTCGCCGCCGGCAGCGATCCGCTGGTGCCGGTGCGCCTGCGCCGCGGCGGGCGGACGCTCGGCGGCACCCTCTCGTGGGACAGCCCGAAGACGCTGGCGCCGTTTGCCCCCGAGAGCCCGTTCGCGGGCCTGGCGCCGCCTGCCGACATCGGCGTGCGCCGCCAGATCCTGGCCGAGCCCGACGGCGACCTGCCCGGCCGCACCTGGGCCTCGCTGCAGGACGGAACGCCGATCGTCACCGCCGAGCATCGCGGGCAGGGGCTCGTGGTGCTGTTCCACGTCACTGCCGACACGACGTGGTCGAACCTGCCGCTGTCGGGCCTGTTCATCGACATGCTGCGCCGGGTGGTGGCGCTGGCAGGTTCCTCGGCCGCCCCCGCCGAGGGCGGCCCGCGCCCGGCCGCGGCGATCCTCGCCCCGCGGCTGGCGCTCGACGGCTTCGGCGCGCTCGGCACCCCGCCGGCCTCGGCCACCGCGGTGCCGGCCGACTACGCCGACCGCGCCTCGCCGGAGCACCCCCCGGGCTTCTACGGTCCCGCCGACGGCGGCACCGCGGTGAACGCCCTGCGGACCGAAGACCGCCTCAGGGCGCTCGACCTCGCGCCGCTGAACGGCGCCCGCACCGGGACGCTCGCCGGCGCCGAGACCCTGGATCTGCGCCCGAGCCTGTTCACGCTGGCGCTGCTGCTTCTGGTGCTCGACACGCTGGCCGGGCTCTGGCTGGGCGGCTTCCTCAACCGCGGCTCGGGCGGACTGGTCGGCCGCCTGCGCGGCCGCGCGGCGATGCTCGCGATGGCGGGCGTGCTCGTGCTCGGCGGCCTCGGCGCACCGCCGGCGCGGGCGGAGGAGCCGCCGGCGAACCGCCCGAACGGCATCGAGTCGGCGCTGGTCACGCGGCTCGCCTACGTGGTCACAGGCGACGCTGCGGTCGACGAGGCGAGCCGGGCCGGTCTCACCGGCCTGACTCAGATGCTGGCCTCGCGTACCGCCCTAGAGCCGGGAGAGCCCGCCGGCCTCGACCCGGCCAAGGACGAGCTGGCGTTCTATCCGCTGATCTATTGGCCGATCGCGCCGGGCCGGCCCCAGCCCTCGGAAGCGACGATCCGGCGGATCGACGCGTTCATGCGCAACGGCGGCACCGTCCTGTTCGACACCCGCGACGCGCTGACGGCGCGGGCCGGTGGGCCACCGACGCCGGAGGCCGCCTACCTGCGCAAGATGCTGGCGACGCTGGAGATCCCGGAGCTTGAGCCGGTGCCGTCCGACCACGTGCTGACGAAGGCGTTCTACCTCGTCGACAGCTTTCCCGGGCGCTATGCCACCGGCCAGACCTGGGTCGAGGCGCTGCCGCCGGCCGCCGAGGGCACCGAGCGCCGCCCGGCGCGGGCCGGGGACGGCGTCAGCCCGATCGTCATCACCGGCAACGACCTCGCCGCCGCCTGGGCGATCGACCGCCGCGGCGACCCGCTCTACCCGGTGGTCGGCGGCGACCAGCGCCAGCGCGAGATGGCGTTCCGCGGCGGCGTCAACATCGTGATGTACACGCTGACCGGCAACTACAAGGCGGACCAGGTCCACGTGCCGGCCCTGCTGGAGCGGCTGGGACAGTGAAATCTGTTCGCGTTCAGGCCAGCTCTTCTCCCTCCCCCCTTGGCGGGGGAGGGTACCCTGCGCAGCGGGGGGGGAGAGGGGAGCGACGGTGCCGGATACGGCGCTTCCCTCTCCCGACCCTCGCTGACGCGAGGCCCACCCTCCCCCGCAAAGGGGGGAGGGAGCATGCGCGGTGCGCGCGCCCAGGACACAAGGCTCTCACCCCATGCTGAGCCTCAGCTTCACGCCGCTGCTGCCCTGGCCGGTGCTCGCGGTGCTCGCCGTCGTCGTGGTGCTGTTCGCGGTCCTCGCCTTCCTGGCGCGCGGCCGCACGGCGATCCTACGGGCGCTGGCGCTCGGCCTGGTGCTCGCGGCCTTGGCCAACCCCGCGCTGGTGCGCGAGGATCGCGAGCCGGTGAAGGACATCGCCGCGGTGATCGTCGACCGGTCCGGGTCGCAGGCGCTCGGCGATCGGCCGGCGGTGACCGACCAGGTCCGGGCCGAGCTGCAGCGACGCTTCGGCGCGCTGGCCAACATCGAGCCGCGCTTCATCGACGTGCCGGACGCCGCCGGCGACGACGGGACCAAGCTGTTCACCGCGCTCGGGCAGGCGCTCGCCGACGTGCCGCCGGAGCGGCTGGCCGGCGTCGTCATGCTCACCGACGGCGTGGTCCACGACATCCCGACATCGCTCGCCGCGCTCGGCATCAAGGCGCCGCTGCACGTGCTCGTCACCGGCCACCCGGACGAGCGCGACCGGCAGATCAAGCTGCTGGAGGCGCCGCGCTTCGGCATCGTCGGCAAGGACCTGACGATCCGGGCCGAGGTGATGGAGCGCGGCGGCACCGGCTCGGCCGTCGTCGCCCTGCGCCGCGACGGCGAGGAGATCGGGCGGCGCACCGTGCCGACGGACAAGCCCTTCGACCTCACCGTCAAGATCGAGCACGGCGGCCCGAACGTCGTCGAGATCGAGGTCGAGCCGTTGCCGGGCGAGCTGACCACGGTCAACAACCGCGCCGTGCTGCCGATCGAGGGGATCCGCGAGAAGCTGCGCGTGCTGCTGGTCTCCGGCGAGCCGCACCAGGGCGAGCGCACCTGGCGCAACCTGCTGAAGTCCGACGCCAACGTCGACCTAGTGCACTTCACCATCCTGCGCCCGCCGGAGAAGCAGGACGGCACGCCGATCTCCGAGCTGTCGCTGATCGCCTTCCCGACGCGCGAGCTGTTCGTCCAGAAGATCAAGGACTTCGACCTGATCATCTTCGATCGCTACGCCAACCAGAGCGTGCTGCCCTCGGTCTACTTCGACAACATCACCCGCTACGTCCGCGAGGGCGGCGCGCTGCTGATCGCGGCGGGCCCGGAATTCGCCGGGCCGGCGAGCCTCGCGCGCACCCGGCTCGCCGGCATCCTGCCGGGCGACCCGAACGGGCGGGTCGTCGAGCAGCCCTA